>JANOXZ010000473.1:0-4875 GCA_031418695.1 Synechococcales cyanobacterium VAR_35_metabat_10 | reverse complement strand
AACTCTTGCGAGATGAGCAGCAGTCTTTGGAATGGGCGAAGCTCATGACCTTAGAGATGGGCAAGCCGATCGAACAGGCGATCGCCGAAGTCCAAAAGTGTGCCTCGGTATGTGATTACTATGCCGATCACGGTGCCGAGTTATTAGCACCTGAGCAATTCAGCACTGATGCCAGTCAATCTTGGGTGGAGTATCAACCTCTAGGGGCGATTTTGGCCGTAATGCCTTGGAATTTCCCCTTTTGGCAGGTGTTTCGGTTTGCGGCTCCTACTTTAATGGCGGGGAATGTGGCAATGTTGAAACATGCTTCTAATGTGCCGCAATGTGCGATCGCGATCGAAGAGATTTTTCGGAAAGCGGGGTTTCCAGCAGGAGTATTTCAAACGCTGTTAATTTCTGCAGCTCAAGTGGAATTGGTGATCAATGCGCCCCAGGTGAAAGCTGCGACTTTGACTGGCAGTGAGCTAGCCGGAATTAGTTTAGCTCAGGCGGCAGGGAAAGTGTTAAAAAAAACTGTGTTGGAATTAGGAGGTAGTGATCCGTTTATTGTGACGACGAGTGCGGATTTAAATGAGGCGGTGGCGGTAGCCGTGAAGGCACGGCTGATCAATAATGGACAATCTTGTATTGCCGCCAAACGTTTTATTGTGTTGGAGTCGATCGCTGCTGCTTTTACTAATAAGTTTGTGCAGGCATTTAGTCAACTCCAGATCGGCGACCCATTGCAGGCCACTACTGATGTTGGTCCTTTGGCTACATTGGAGGGGTGCGATGAGATTGATCGGCAGGTACAAGTTTCGATCGCTGGGGGAGCCGAATGTCTAATTGGTGGCAAATATTGTTCGGGACTACCAGGCTATTTTTATGAACCCACTATTTTGAAAAACATTCCCCCGACTTGTGCCACTTACCGGGATGAATTTTTTGGTCCGGTGGCCTTGCTGTTTACTGTGCCAGATTTGGATGCGGCGATCGCTTTGGCTAATGATAGTCCTTTTGGTTTGGGTGCTAGTGCCTGGACTCAGGATGCTGCTGAGCAAGAGCGTTTTATCCGTGAACTTGAGTCCGGTGCGGTTTTTATTAATGGCATGGTGAAGTCCGATCCGCGTTTGCCTTTTGGGGGGATTAAGCGATCAGGGTATGGTCGAGAGCTGGGGCGACCTGGAATTCTAGAATTTGTCAATATCAAAACTATTTGGGTCAAGTGAGGAATCTATGAATACCGCAGAATTATTAGTGCAATGCCTAGAAAATGAAGGCGTAGAGTATATTTTTGGTTTGCCAGGGGAAGAAAATCTACATATCTTAGAGGCGCTGAAAGATTCTTCGATTCAGTTTGTGACTTGTCGTCACGAACAGGGTGCGGCTTTTATGGCGGATGTTTATGGTCGTTTGACTGGCAAGGCCGGGGTTTGTCTGTCTACTTTGGGGCCGGGGGCAACTAATTTGATGACTGGGGTGGCCGATGCCAACTTGGATGGAGCACCGTTGATTGCGATTACTGGGCAGGTGAGTACCGATCGAATGCACATTTTGTCTCACCAGTATTTGGATTTGGTGGCGATGTTTGCGCCGATTACTAAATGGAGTAAGCAGATTGTGCAGCCCAATAGTACTGCCGAAATTGTGCGCAGAGCTTTTCAGGTTGCGCAGACAGAGAAGCCGGGAGCGGTGCATATTGATGTGCCCGAAAATGTGGCGGCGATGCCAGTGACTGTGAAACCACTACATAATAATGGTTCCCATCGGGTCTATGCTTCTTTTGCTAGTCTCGATCGAGCGGCGCTAGCGATTGCTCAGGCCAAAAATCCGATCGTGTTGGTGGGGAATGGGGCAATTCGTTCTCAGGCTAGTGAGGCGCTAATAGAGTTGGCGACTGCGTTGAATTTGCCGGTGGTGAATACTTTTATGGGTAAGGGGGTAATTCCCTATACTCATCCTTTGGCGCTGTGGGCGGTGGGTTTACAGCAGCGTGATTATATTAGCTGTGGGTTCGATCGGACTGATTTGGTAATTGCGGTGGGCTATGACTTGATTGAGTATTCGCCGAAGAAGTGGAATCCTAATGGGGATATTCCGATCGTGCATATTGCTGAGGTTCCGGCGGAAATTGATAGTAGTTATATTCCGCTGGAAGAGGTAGTGGGCGATATTGTGGATTCGCTGAAGGAGATTTTGCAACGATGTGAAAAGTTGCCAGTGGCTAGTGATAAACCAGCACCTTATGCGCTTTCTTTACGGGATGAGATTCGGGCAGATTATGAACAGTATGCTGAGGATCAGGGGTTTCCGATTCGTCCGCAGAAGCTGATTTATGATATGCGCCAGGTGTTGGGGGATAACGATATTTTGATTTCGGATGTGGGTGCCCATAAGATGTGGATTGCGCGGCATTATCATTGTGCTAAACCCAATACTTGTTTAATTTCTAATGGTTTTGCGGCGATGGGTATTGCGATTCCAGGGGCGATCGCGGCTAAGTTGGTGTATCCCGATCGGAAGGTGATAGCGGCGACGGGAGATGGGGGGTTTATGATGAATATGCAGGAGCTAGAGACGGCGCTGCGGTTGAATACTCCTTTTGTGACGTTGATTTTTAATGACGGGGGTTATGGGTTGATTGAGTGGAAGCAGATGCAGCATTTTGGAGTTTCGTCGTTTATTAAGTTTGGAAATCCTGATTTTGTGAAGTTAGCCGAGAGTATGGGGTTGAAGGGGTATCGGGTGACTGAGGCTGCGGGGCTGCTGCCGATTCTAAAGGAGGCTTTGGCTCAGGATGTACCGACGGTGATTGATTGCCCGGTGGATTATCGGGAGAATTTTCTGTTTAGCCAAAAGTCCAAGGCTTTGGATTGTTTGATTACGGGGGATGTAAAGTCACCTTAGAATATACATTTTGCTGCAAAGTTGGTTTTTATAATGGTTGATCTCTCTTTTTTAAAATTGAAAGAAAGTAGTATGTCAGGATTGAAAAATTATTATGAATTAGATTTCACTAAGACTTGTATAGTTAAATATGAGCTGTCCATGGTGATAGGCAGTACAAAACAAGACCAAGGAATTAGCGCCCAAGCTCATATCGATTTTTCATCTCATGTTAAATTCTGCTCTTTCTATATCCCAATTGAGCTATGTAATGAATTATTTGAGATGTGTAAAACTGTACTGTCTTATACTCGTGATGTTCTTGCCTTAAGAGATGGAGGGCAAGTCACACTTCCTAGAGCTGATCGCGCATCAACTGGACAAATTATTCAGTTGAGATCAAATGATGAATATCTCGATATTGAGTTTTATTCTCAAGGAGGACAGAAATACTCAACAAGCAATTTTTTAACATCACCACCTGTATATCAGTACAGTCCTGGACTTGTTAATGTTCTAGGTGCAATATGGTCTGCAGAAGACTCTAATAAAGTTATACGCAGCATCTGAGTTGGGTGAACTTATAGACCATGATGGTCGTGACCATTTCTATGATATCGCGGTTTTCGGTGCCTTGAGCAAGAGCTTGTTTGGCAGCCGTAATCGCGTCTTCGCCTTCGAGGGTGGTTAACACCATCATGTTCAGTGCCGGAGAAGTATTAGGGGGAAGCTCATCAAGGTAAATAGGGATGATTTTGCCACTATCTAGAAGGTGGCTGACCATTGTGAGGCTACTTTGCTGGAGATCACGGCTAGGAATCGGCATCAACAGGCTTGTTGGGTACAAGTTCAAAAAGAAGTTGGGGAAAACGGAGAAAGAGTTGATAGAAGATGGTATCGCGGCGCATGGGTACTAAAAAATTATATCTTAGCAGCTAACAAAGATGTTATCATACTTTAGTACAAAAATATTACTGAAGCATAGCGAGAGAAATCAATGGATTGTGAATGCAATAATCAAGGTTGACTGATGTAGTAATCGCGGGTTCCCTTGGCATTAATGGCTGCACCAATGCGATCGAGGGCATGAACATAAGCCGCCGTGCGCATCGAAATAGACTTCTTTTGGGCGATCAACCAAATCTGTTCAGTTTCTGTCACCATTTTTTGCTTCAGCCGATCGTTCACTTCCTCAACTGTCCAATAAAGACCACTACGATTTTGCACCCACTCAAAATAACTTACCGTTACACCACCGGCATTAATTAAAATGTCCGGGAAAACATGAATTCCTTTGGCCTCTAAAATGGCATCGGCAGCAGCAGTAATTGGGCCATTTGCCGCCTCAAAAATATACTTTGCCTTTACTCCGTCAGCATTGGCCTCAGTGATTTGATTCTCCAGCGCCGCCGGTATCAAAATATCCACATCTAGTGCCAGTAGTTCCTCATTGCTAATAGTTTTATAGTCCACAATATTGCAAATTGTTCCCTCGCAGTAAACGGCTTTCAGGTCACGGGTGGAGTTTTTAAACTGTCGCACACTAGCAATATCTAAGCCATCCTTGGCATAAATGCCGCCCTTAGAATCACTCACGGCTACTACTTTATAGCCAGCCCGACAAAGCAAATCGGCAATCACGGAACCCGCATTGCCAAAGCCCTGCACCGCAACTGTGGTGTCTTTGGGTGTAACTTTGAATTTTGGCATTAAAGCCTCGATCGCAAAGAAAGTACCCATGCCAGTTGCCGTGTCGCGGCCTAGACTGCCACCCATACTCAAAGGTTTGCCAGTGATGACAGCGGGGACAATTTTGCGTTGAATAATGTTGTATTGATCCATCATCCAGCCCATGATAATTGCGTTGGTTTGGACATCTGGGGCAGCAATATCTACATCTGGGCCAATAAAGTCCGCGATCGCATCGATATAGCCTCGGCTGAGGCGCTCTAATTCAAACTTGGAGAGTTGCTTGGGATTGATCGTAATCCCGCCCTTGGCACCGCCAAA
>JANOXZ010000472.1:0-9188 GCA_031418695.1 Synechococcales cyanobacterium VAR_35_metabat_10 | reverse complement strand
ACGACTTTATCGAGGGGCTGCTGGAGGTTAAAGGTGGTGGCGGGGCAATCGCTGACTTCGGGCATGAGAGGGAGCTACCAAAAATGATCGGGTGTGGGATATTCCTTTGAATTATAGATCTATTGGGGGATTGGGTTTGATTAGGGATTTTGGACGGGGTATTGCGGTGGGGGTGGATATGGTGTTGGGGATTATTCTGGGCGGTTGTCGCGTAACATCAGGGCTGTCAATGCTTCAGCAGGGGTGATTTGACCTTGTAAAGCCCGATCGACCATCATAGTAATGGGTAACTCCACCTGATTTTGCCGAGAAATTTGCATCAATACTTTAGTGGTATTTACGCCTTCAGCAGTACCTTCTAACTGTGCCAAAATTTCAGAGAGCGATCGACCTTCTGCCAAACCATAGCCCACCTGATAATTGCGGCTCAGGCTACTACTACAGGTTGCCAACAAATCACCCAAGCCCGAAAGTCCATAAAATGTCTCGGGGTCTGCGCCCCAATGAGTGCCAATTCTTACAATCTCTGCTAAGCCTCTAGTCAACAGACCAGCCTTGGCGTTGCTGCCTAGACTTAAGCCATCACAGGTACCAGCAGCGATCGCCATCACATTTTTCACCGTTCCACCTAGCTCGACCCCTAAAGGATCATCGTTGGTATAGACCCGAAACTGACTCGAAGAAAATGCTGCCTGGACTTTTTTAGCAGCAGACTGATCATTACTCGCTACCACTGTAGCTGCTGGTAAACCCTGCTGAATTTCCGCTGAGAGATTCGGTCCTGACAACACCACGATCGAATTCTGGGGAAACGCTGCTGCCCAAGTTTGGGAAGGAGTTAAATTAGTCGCTAAATCCAAACCCTTTGTAGTGGTAACAATAATTTGCTCTGGAGTAATAATATCTCGTAGTTGATCGACCATTTCATTCACCCCCGCCATCGAAACCGCCGAAATCACCAATTCACTACCAGTCACCGCTTCCACCAAAGTCATGGTAGATTTGCGCGACCATATCTGCACTGGTGATCGAACCAAACCAGCCAGAGCATTGCCCCAAGCACCAGCACCAATAATTGTAGAAGGCAGCAACATATCTAACGAGGATTTTGTACCATTAATTCCTGTACTTGCTCAGCATGATACGAGCTACGAGTCAGGGGTGAAGAGACAACTTGTAAGAAGCCGATCGATTCACCAAATTCTTTCCAGCTAGCAAATCTCTCGGGAGTCACAAACTCCACCAGTTGCAAATGCTGCGGTGAAGGCTGCAAATATTGACCAATGGTTAAAATATCACAGTGAGCCTCTCTCAGATCTCGCATTGTTTGGCGTACTTCGGCATCAGATTCGCCCAAGCCCACCATAATGCCTGACTTAGTGTAAATCTTGGGAGCCAGTTGGCGAGTTTTGCTGATCACTTCTAAGCTGCGCAGATAGCTACCTTGGGGGCGAACCTTTCGATACAACCGGGGCACAGTTTCAGTGTTGTGATTCAGCACCTCTGGCTCAGCCCGCAGAATGGTTTCTAAGGCTGCCCAGTTGCCACACATATCGGGAATCAAAACTTCGATCGTAGTTTTAGGTGACAATGCGCGCACCGCACCAATGCAGCGCAAAAACTGCATCGCACCACCGTCTGCTAAATCATCCCGGTTAACTGAGGTGATCACCACATGATTGAGCTGCAATCTTTGTACAGCTAAAGCTAATTGATGAGGCTCCGCCGGATCTAGTTCTGGGGGCTTTTTGTTGAAATCGATATCGCAGTAAGGGCAAGCCCGTGTACAGCCCGGACCCATAATTAAAAAAGTGGCAGTGCCTGCTTGAAAACATTCACCAATATTGGGACAAGAGGCTTCTTCGCACACCGTATTGAGATGTAGGTCGCGGAGAATATCTTTGACTTTGCCCACCCGCTCCATTTGGGGCGCTTTCACCCGCAGCCATTCTGGTTTGACGGTCATAATGAATTTTAGGGGGCGACGATAAAGGTTAGGATTGGGATATTGGGTTCCCAACAGATTTATAGGAAGTATAACGCGATGTCTTTTTTAAGTCGATCGATTCAATGGCTTATTTTACTAGCGATCGGGGCAGCGGTGTTTTCGATCGCCATCGTTACAGCCCAAAATTTGACAGTGGTTTCCTTTAGGCTTTTCCTGTGGGATTTCCCACCAGTTAAACTGGGTCTGGCGCTCACTGGCTTTGCTGTGGGCGGATTGGTGCTAGGGGGAATGATCCCCCTAGGCAAACGCCTTTAAGCTTTTTTCAACCAGCTAAACATCGCCCGCAGGTCTTTACCCACAGTCTCGATTTGGTGTTCGGCTTCGTTCCGACGCATCGCGGTGAAACCAGGGTTGCCAGCTTGTTTTTCTAGCACAAATTCGCGGGCGAATTGGCCAGATTGAATTTCTTGCAACACCCGTTTCATTTCGGCCTTAGTTTCGGCAGTCACAATGCGGGGGCCACGAGTGTAGTCGCCGTACTCAGCAGTATTAGAGATACTGTCGCGCATGGTAGCTAAGCCACCTTCTACGACTAGATCTACAATCAGCTTCACTTCGTGTAAGCACTCAAAGTAAGCCAATTCTGGCTGATACCCAGCTTCTACTAAGGTCTCGAAACCAGCTTTGATCAGGGCGCTCAAGCCGCCGCAGAGGACAGCCTGCTCACCAAACAAGTCGGTTTCGGTTTCTTCTCTAAAGGTAGTTTCTAATACGCCAGCCCGAGTGCCACCTACGCCTTTGGCATAAGCCATTGCTCGATCGCGGGCTTGGCCTGTTGCGTCTTGATAGACGGCAAATAATGCCGGTACGCCTTGACCCTGTTGGTAAGTGCGTCGTACTAAGTGACCGGGGCCTTTGGGAGCCACCATTACTACGTCTACATCGGCGGGAGGTACAACTTGACCGAAGTGAATATTGAAGCCGTGGGCAAAGGCTAAGACTTTACCGGCAGTGAGGTGGGGCTTGATTTCGTTTTCGTAAATGGTGCGCTGCACTTCATCGGGCAACAAGATCATGATGAAGTCGGCTGCTTTGGCGGCTTCGGCCACAGTTTTTACGGTCAATCCTTCGGCTTCGGCTTTGCTGGCAGATTTGCTGCCTGCGTATAAGCCAATGACGACGTTTACGCCGCTGTCCTTCAGGTTGAGGGCATGGGCATGTCCTTGGGAACCATAACCAATGATGGCCACGGTTTTACCTTTGAACAGGTCTAAATTAGCATCGGCATCATAATACATCCGCGCCACGATCTTTTCTCCTAAGCTTTGCTCGAACAAGTCGTTTATTTTAGCACTCTAGGGAGTGATCGATCGCCTTCAGTTTGTTCTCAATTGCAGAATCACAAATTCATTCCCAGATCGCTTAAGCCGCTTTGAGTAAGATCACCCCGCCAACGATTAAGCCCACCGCCACATATCGCAAAATGTTGGTGGCATCCCCAAAAAAATATACTCCAATCAGAAATGTCCCGGCGGCACCAATACCAGTCCATACAGCATAGGATGTGCCGATCGGAATCTCTTTTTGGGCAAACCAGAGCAGGCCACCACTAAAGACTAAAGAAATAATGGCAATGATGATACCAGGGACTATTTTTCCAGGTAGCTGAGAAATCTTGAGTCCGACAGGCCAACCGATTTCGGCAATTCCCGCACAAATTAGTGCGATCCAAGCTGTACTCATAATTTTTAAGTGTAGTTGTGTCAATGATGCCACTCTACACATGAGTGAATCAATATCTTCCGCAGTTGAAGAGTTAGCAGGAAAGTGGGATTGCTAAGGACTTTTATAGTTAAAGATGTAGAAGGAGGCAATCCCTTGGCTTGCTGAATTCATTATATATTATCCAGGTTCTTAGGGATTAGTTTAGGCGGGAAAGTGGGGCTGCTCGGTATCATAAAAAGAAATTGTAGAAGGAAGCAGTCCCTTAGCCCGCCGTAATCAATTATAGATCATTCCAATTCCGAAGAAACTAAATATTTAGTGGGAAAGTGAAAGTGCTTGCAGATGGGCAAATCCATTGAATTGTTTAGAAGGAAGCACTTCCTTCGCCCACTAACTTCAATACATTAATTGTACAGTCATCAGTCAGCCCGATCGAGATATTTGCTGTGTCTCGCTCTACCACTTGAGCATTATTGGCACGAACATACCAATCTGCTAGCAGCGCGAAAGTAGGTTTAGCCTGATAGTATTGTGCCAGCCCCTTTGCCAAAAGAGGAAACTGTGGATTCTCTTCAATTACCCTTGAGCCTGAGGCATAGAGATCTACATAAATAATTTCTTGGGCTTGAAGATCAAACAAGAAAGGAATCCAAAGCCTACCGGGTAAATTAACCTGCACTTTTTCGATGACCGTTTTGGGATCAAATGCTTGAGTTTGGCTGCCTACATCTTGGCGCTCCATCCAGCCTGCGTGACAGGCTTTGAGTTCAGGGAAAGATTCACCAGTAAAACGCAAAATTGCTGGTAGAACATAGCTAGTTTCTAGTGACTTCAGACGTAAATCAATAAATTCGGTGGCACCTAATGGCGCAGATTGAATATCACCACTGTGGGCAATATCTTTACCGTCACCATAGTTATGCCAGCTCACTTTACCTATATAGTTAAAATCTTGATCCAATTTCATCACACTCAAATCGAGATCAGTGCGTTTGATCGATTCTTGCCAATACACAAAAATTCTGATCACGCCTTGATTTTCTAAGGGTAAACGGGATCCTCGCCCCAGACTAATCAAGCCATCAGACTGTTTGCGCGCTTGGAGAGGCAAAACCAATTTTTCTAACTGAGGGTCAATCCAAACAGTATCCCAATCTTTGCTGCCTTGCAGCTTGGTCAAAATCAAAGTATCGATCGCCGCCAAAACCACCTGCCAATCACCCACGATTTTTCGTTCATCTAAGGGATATGGTTTGCCTGATTTATTAATTACGGTGCGAGTACCAGAATACCGGAGAGCACAATAAACATTCATCAACAACGGCAACGGCAAATCGGCTACTTGGTCTTTGAGACTGAGAACAGCAGCAGCGATCGATTCGCCCGGTAGCTCTTTCAGCAACCAAGTCAATTTCCGCAGCAGCATAGCTGGTCTTTCTAATAATTTGGTGAGTCGCTGATCAATAGGAGCATTGATGGCCTGAGATTCAAAGCTTTTAATTCGATCATTGCGCAAATCATCAAAAGCTTGCGCCACCCGAGGATGTTGCTTGACCAAATCACCGGGATGAATCCAGCTAGACAAAGAAATCCACAGCCTGCGATAGCGCAGCAAATCTTCGGCTAAGGCTGGACATCGATCGAGAAAAGCCACAATCGATCGCCGTTGGGGTTTGGAAAGTTTCATTCCTTTGAAGCTCACTGGCTTAGCCAAAGAGATGTCTTGACCTTGTACTGCCGCCAACATTCGCAGTAAGTCGGTGGGAGTTTTGACTATAATCGTTGCGTCTTTTTGCCAATAGTGGATAGAAATCCGTGCTAGGCTTTCTTTGATTTTGATACTTTTGAGATCAATGTTGAGATTTAGTTCTCTAATTACTACATAGATATCTGGCCACAGTGCTTCTTTAACTGGCGTGGCACCATACAACAAATTTTGTGCCCAATTACTCAATCGTTGCTCAGCTTCGACGAGGCTGATGATAGTCAGGTCAATCCAGGCAGTTTGAGAATCTTGCAGCTTTGCACTTTGAGCTTCAGCAGCAGCTTTCCACAAATCACTGCGCTGCATTTGACTAATGGGATCTGCACCGAATTTAGTTTGGTCATTGAAGGTACCTAGTCCTAAGAAGCCCAAAATACGCCGCAGCAAATATTCACTATCATTCGGCAGATCATCAGGAAATCCACTAAACAGGGGCACATAGAAAACGATATCACCCCGCATTTCTGAGAGAACATTAATGGCAGCAGTGAAGTTCTGATGATCGGTAGATGTAAACCGATCGATGTTCTGAATTCTAAATCCCAATTGTCCTAGTTCAAAAACCAAAGCTTCGGTCTGAATCGAATTTGGTTCTTGATCTAGGTCAATCCAGCAACGCAGGCGACGCAGGGAAATTTCGTTTAAGGTTTGACTATTCATTATGTTCACCTCGTTCTGCTGATGCTTTTACATTGACAACAATTCTGATAAAGCAGAAACACTATCAATAATGCTATCACAGATGCTCTTGTCGGGTGGGCTGTTGCTGAGTTCGATCAATACTCTCGTAGGGTGGGCACTGCCCACGTATTCAACCCCATACGAAGTAAGAAATCAAGAGCTTTGAATACAAATTCTCAAAAGAAAGACACATTGAATTCATATAAATCAACGAACGTGGGCAGTGCCCACCCTACATTCTATTTCTGTAGTTGTTTATATTAAATCTGGTAAAGCAGCTACGTCGGCTATTATGTGGTCACAGCCAATTTTTCCTAAGAGCTGCCGTTTGTATTCCAGATCAATGCCGAAACCAGTGAGCACACCGATCGACCAACAACCCGCTGCTTTCGCTGCTGCTACATCACTGGCTGCATCCCCAATGTAAGCCACCCGAGGATGAGAATTCTCGGACATCTGAATCAACTCTGCATCTGTCCGATCGGGATAAATTGCTTTCAATACAATAAATGGATGGGGTTTACCTAGCTTAATATCCACCAATTTTTCGGCTGCTAAAACCTCGTCATAGGTCACGATTCGCTGAGCATCAAAGTATTCAATTAAACCCAACTTAGTTAAGGGTTCAATAGTTTCGTTGCGGGGACGACCGGTGGCGATCGCCAATTTATAACACTGTGCCAAGTCCCCCAATACCTGCTTAATCTCAGCCACCGGCAGAACAGTTTCATCATCAGGTAACTGATACCCTTGCTGACCTTCATACCAAGCCTGAAAATTCTGATAGCAGAGCTGCCAAAGCTCACTATGACTCCGAAACAGTTCTAAGTTTTGGCCTAAGATTTTCTGAGCGAAAATCGGCACATAGTCTTGGACTGCGGTGCCTTTGAGTTCGGTTGACTCTTGCCAGAATTTTTGGATAATCTGCTGACTATGATTTTGATTAATGGTTTGTTTTTTGCAGAGATAGCCGATCCCCTTCGGGGCAAGCAAAGCTATCGCTTCCAATTGTGCAAGCAGATTCTCCTCTTCTTGCACAACTATTAAATCCACCGGATTCATCTGGGCTAAAATCGCCACTATTTGTAGTGATACCACAAAAAAAGTTAAATCCCAATTGGAATTCACTGCGCGATTTTTCAGTTCAGTAATAAAGTCGGTGCCAATCACCACTTCACCCTGTACCAACACCAAATCGGGAGTGGTTAAACCTACCCCAAAATGCTCTGCCAACCCCAAATAATGTGACCGACAAAGCATTTCCCAGACGGTTAAACGGGCTGTGTTCCAATATTTTTGCTCACTAGTAATCACTCCATCCAGGTCAAATACCAGTAGCTCTAAATTATCCATCAGCTTAACCATTCAGCTTTTCAGCCAAGATCTTATTGGTAAGCTTCGGTTCAGCGCGACCACCAGACTGCTTCATTACTTGGCCTACAAAGAAGCCCAGCAACTTAGTCTTGCCACCACGATACTGTTCCAGCTCCGTGGGGTTAGCAGCAATGATTTCATCAATAAGCTTGCCGATCGCCGCTGGATCAGACAACGAAGTCATCCCTTTGCTTTCCACCAGAGCTTGTACCGAGCCGCCTTTTTCTAGCAACTCCGGCAAAATTTCCTTGGCAATCTTGCCATTAATTGTCCCCTTGCCAATCAAACCCACCAATTCAGCCAGATTCTCGGGCTTAAAGGGAATATCGTTAATGCTGATTTTTTGAGTCTTCAAATGGGAAGTAATATCGCCCATCACCCAGTTAGCAGCTTGCTTGGCATCAGCTCCAGCCTGGATCGAATGCTCTAAATACAGTGCCACATCCCGATCGTCTGTCAACACCCGCGCATCGTAAGGCGACAGACCATACTCGGTTTCATAGCGCGATCGCTTCTGAGCCGGTAACTCTGGCAAACTTCCCTTCCAAGCCGTCAACCGTTCATCACCCACCACGATCGCCGTCAAATCTGGTTCTGGGAAATAGCGATAATCGCTGGCTCCCTCTTTAATCCGCATACTAATAGTGCGCTGAGTGCCTTCTTCCCATAGGCGAGTTTCTTGCAAAATGGTTTCACCAGCTTCTACCGCTGCAATTTGGCGATCAATTTCGTAATCGATCGCCTTAGCAATAGCGCTAAAGGAGTTCATGTTCTTGATCTCGACCTTTACCCCAAATTCTTCACGTCCCACGGGGCGCACCGAAATATTCACGTCACAGCGCAAAGAGCCTTCCTGCATGTTGCCATCACCGACTCCCAGATAACGAATAATCCGGCGTAGTTCTTGGGCGTATTCTGCTGCCTCTAGGCCACTGCGCAGGTCTGGCTCCGAGACAATTTCTACCAAGGGCACACCGGTACGGTTGTAATCTACTAACGAATACGTGGAGCCAGCTAACCGATCGCTCCCCGCATGAACCAACTTACCGGCATCTTCTTCCATGTGCAGCCGAGTAATGCCGATGCGCTTGCGCACTGGTTTGCCTTCTTCATCTAAAGGTGCAATTTCCAGCCAGCCATGCTCACCGATCGGCAGGTCAGACTGGGTGATTTGATAATTTTTGGGTAGGTCGGGATAGAAGTATTGCTTGCGATCGAACTTGCTGTAAGGCGCAATGGTGGCATTTAGGGCTAGACCGGCTTTGACGGCAAATTCCAAGACTTTTTCGTTGAGTACTGGCAAAACTCCAGGCATCCCCAGACAAATGGGACAGACGTTGTGATTGGGGTTTTGGCCAAATTCGGTGGAGCAGTTGCAGAATATTTTGGTGGCGGTGCTCAGTTGGCAATGGGTTTCGAGGCCAATGACTGCCTCATATTTGGTGCCGCTAGGAGATGCTGTGACCATGTTAAAACGTGCTGGAGAAACTGAAATCTTAGTATAGTCGATCGGAGATCTCGCGGCACGTATAAAATAGTTGTAATTTTGTAATTTCGATGTGAATATATTTCTTGTGAAATGGATTTGCTGCTTGACTAAACAGTCAGGATTTCTCTGCTATTAGCCGCTTCATCGATTACTGATGGTTTAATGGTATCGATCGCCGCCAAAGCTCTATCGCGATAAGCTCCATA
>JANOXZ010000471.1:0-2501 GCA_031418695.1 Synechococcales cyanobacterium VAR_35_metabat_10 | reverse complement strand
CGAGTCGGACAACTGCAATTGATTCAGCTAACATAAGGACATAAGAAAAAGTATTGAGAGATGTGCCATGAGTATCACACTGAAACCAGAGCAAGAAAGGTTAATCCAAAAGCAGGTCGAGCTTGGACGATTTAATTCAGTAGAAGACGTACTGGAAAAAGCATTGCAGCTTTTGCATGAACAGTATGATGATGACTATCTGAACTGGATCGAAGATGTAAGGCTTAAGGTTGATGAAGCAAAGATCGAAGCAGAACAAGGTCATATCCTCCCCCTAGATGCAGTGGTTAACCGCTTACAAGATAAATTCCGAGAGGCTCGGGAGGCTCAGGGATGAGTTATTGTGTCATCACACGAAAAGCCAGTCGAGATTTAGATGATCTTTCTGAGTACTTTGTAGGTCGAAATATTGAGGCCGGTGAAAAGCTGTTAGAATTATTCAATGAAAAGTGTTTGAGACTGATACAATTTCCGAACATGGGAAAAAGTTACGCATACATTCGACCATGGCTAAGGGGTATTCCTTTGGACAACTACATTATTTTTTATGAAGTGGTAGCAGATGGAATTACTATTTTGCGGGTTGTAAATGGTCGGCAGGACTTAACAACAGTATTTGAGGTTTCATGATATATGGCAATCTTATCTGATGTCACTAGTATTAATTGAACAAATCACAATAGCTTTTGCCACCGTAAAGTATCCGGGTGATCGAGATCTTAATAGCCGAGATCTGGGGCGGAGGAACAGTGGGGACTCGTGTTCGACAACGCTTTGATCACTTTAATTCAGAGCAGGTAGCCGTAATCGTTGATTATCTCCAGTGGAAGCTGCATATAGCTGAAGACCAAGAAATTATCCAAGCCCTTGAAAATTACTGGTTAGTTAAAATTCGCCAATAAACCGAATATAGATATTGAGGATTGGCTACGCTTCATGACTGGAATTCAAAAAAGTCTCAAACTATAACTTAGTAAGTCTAGGAGCACATCAATAATGAATAGAATTGAAATTATTGATCGACAGGTAACGATCCATATCTCTGGCTGGGATAAATTCTTTGCTCTCAAAGGCACTGTTAGTTTTCCTCACGCTAGTATTACCCAAGTTTATGAATATGACCAAAGTATCTCACCGCCTTGGCTGAAGAATCCCGGCACCGCAATTCCCGGTGTGATTATTGCTGGGTCTTATCAAAATTTAGGCGATCGCAAAGAATTTTGGTGTACTCATTTCAAGGGCAATACCATAGTCATTGATCTTGAACATGAACATTACAATCGGATTGTCCTGGATTTGCCAGAGAATCAACTAGTGAGCGAATGGATCGATCGATTGACACCACCCAATGCCCCACGAACATAAGGCAATCAGCATTTCCTCCAACCTTTTCCACTTGCATCACGGGAGCTACCACTAATGGCTGAATTCAAACTTCCTCATTTTGAGGCACCACCTACTGCTTATCAACAACAGGTCTGCGCATTATTTCCTTATATTGATGGACGCTACCTCAGCAAGCTTCTTTGGCAACGACAAATCCCAGAAAATGATCTGCTTAGCTACTTACAGTATTCAGCCTATCAGCCAACTGCTGCCGCCGCCTTTGGCCAAGAAATGGAATTGGCGATCGAACGTCTACTTCTTGCTCGTCAATCCAAAACCCCGATCGCCATTTGGGGAGACTTTGATGCCGACGGCATCACTGCCACCAGCGTTTTGTGGGATGGCTTGCGTCAGTTCTTTTTACCCGAAAATCTCAGTTACTACATTCCCGATCGACTCACCGAATCTCATGGTCTAAACATTCCTGGCCTCGATCGGCTCCAACAACAGGGCGTAAAACTGATCATCACCTGCGACACTGGCAGCACCAACGAAGCCGAGATCGCCTACGCTCAATCGATCGGCATTGACACCATCATTACCGACCATCACACTCTCCCCCCAGAGCGTCCCCCAGTCGTCGCCATCATCAATCCCCGCTACCTAGATACCAATCACCCTCTCTACCATCTTTCGGGGGTAGCAGTGGCCTACAAACTCATCGAAGCCCTATATACAGCCCTGCCGACTGTACCCAGTCAACCGATCGAATATCTCCTTGACTTAGTGGCTATTGGTCTAGTCGCTGACCTAGTGCAGCTCAGCGGTGAATGTCGCTATCTCGCCCAAATTGGCATCGCCAGACTTCAACTACAAAGCACCAAAAACCCCGATCTTCCTGGTTATCGACCTGGAGTCGCTAAATTATTAGAACTCTGTCGTAAAACCGGCGATCGACCCATGGATATCTCCTTCGGCATCGCCCCCCGTATCAACGCTATTAGTCGTATTTATGGGGATGCCAGATTTGGAGTAGATCTGTTGACGAGTAAAGATCCAGAGCTTTGTGATGACCTAGCCACTAAAACAGAACAAGCCAATGCCCGCCGCAAGGAAGTACAAAAAGAAGTAGTGGCCGCCGTGCAACAGCGTATCCAAGGTCTCGATCTTTCTAC
>JANOXZ010000470.1:0-1731 GCA_031418695.1 Synechococcales cyanobacterium VAR_35_metabat_10 | reverse complement strand
GACAGAACTACTCGATCTGATCTTGACTAAAAGTCGCGAAATTACCTGTAGTGATGCGGGTAGTGTATACTTGGTCGATCGAGATCGGGCTGAACCAAAGCTGATTTTTCGCGCGGCACAGACAGACTCTCTGCCCAATCTTGCTTTTGAGCTAACTACTATTCCGCTCAATCCTGAAAGTCTGGCAGGATATGTCGCCACAACTGGGGAGATTCTAAATATCCCTGATGCCTATGCGATTCCGGCTAATTTTCCATATAAATTCGATCGACATTTCGATTTAGCATCTGCTTATCGGACTGTATCTGTATTAGTATTACCGATGCAAAATCGCGATGGTGAAACAATTGGTGTCTTGCAATTGATCGATCGCAAGCTCAAAGCAGATCTGCGGATCACCCCTGAAAATGCCGTGTCGATTACCCAACCTTATTCGGAATGGGAACAGCAGATCGTCCGCTCATTAGCTTCTCAAGCGGCAATTTCGATCGAGCGCAATCAGTTATTAGAAAGCATTGAAGATCTATTTGCCGGATTTGTAACGGCATCGGTTCAAGTGATTGAAAGCCGCGATCCGACTACTGCCGGACACTCCGAGCGAGTCGCCAAATTGAGTGTGAGATTGAGTGAAGAAGTGAATAGTGTCGGGTCTGGAGAGTTACAATTAATCCAGTTTAGCGATCGACAACTTCAAGAAATTCGCTATGCGGCACTACTCCATGACTTTGGCAAAATTAGCGTTCCGCCTGAAATCATCCAAAAAGGTAAGAAACTCTATCCCCATCAATTGACAGAACTCAATCATCGTTTCAACTTATTACGGCGCACCTGGGAACTGGAAGCCAGCCACCAAAAATTTAATTATTTATTAAATCCACCATTAGGATCTCGACATCAAGTAGGTGATAATTGTCTGCACTGTGTTTATTTACAACAGCTAGATTTAGAGTTGCAAACTAGACTTGACAGGTTACAATCCTACTGGATATTGTTAAATCAACTTAATGAACCAAATGTCATTTCCACCCCAGAATTTGCCGAAAGACTAGATACTGTCATCATCGATCTTCAGCAACTAGCAAAATATAGTTATCTAGACTTAGATGGCAATTTTCAGCCATTGCTAACTACCACAGAAATCGAACAGCTATTAATTCCCAGAGGTACCCTCACAACCGCAGAACGTTTGATAGTAGAGTCACATGTCAGTCATACCTATGACTTCTTGCAGAAGATTCCCTGGACAAAACAACTCCAAAACGTGCCCCAGATTGCAGGTGCTCACCATGAAAAGCTAGATGGTTCTGGCTACCCAAATCGCCTAATTGCAACAGAAATTCCGATCCAATCACAGATTATGGCGATCGCAGATATTTATGACGCGCTCACAGCAAGCGATCGACCATACAAGCCAAAATTACCACTCGATCGAACCTTGTCAATCTTACATCAAGAAGCAGGCGCAGGTAAACTCAATAGCAATCTTTTAGCCCTATTTGAACAGCGTCAAGTCTACTCGGTATTAAGCGATCTAAACTAGATATGTCATCTAACCTGACTTACGTTATAATTGGTTTACAAAAGATTTCGATCTATGGCAACCAATTTTAGCTCGCCAACAACCACTCTCGAATTGCTAATTGATGAAATTGAAGCAACACCAAGAGAGCATTGGACAGATTTACTGGAAACATTACGTCAGTTTCGACAAAAAATTCCATCGACCTTCTC
>JANOXZ010000469.1:0-2213 GCA_031418695.1 Synechococcales cyanobacterium VAR_35_metabat_10 | reverse complement strand
CAGAAAACATGTGGCCTACGTTTCTCATGACCAAATCGATTGTTTTATATTGCATTTATATACCCATGGAACAACTTTTTCCCGAAGCGATTTCCACCTGGAAATTGAGTGAGCTATATCACGATTTAGCTGTGATCAAAGGCCATGCTTTGACTGACTGGGAAAAAACTTGTTTGCGAGGATTGCTGTGTCGCTATAGCCCCAAACATATTGCCCAGAAGACTTACTGGACAGTGAATTCTTTACGCACCGAGCTGTCTCGGCGACTATATCGCTACATTGAAGGATTAACTCATCGTCAGGTATCTGCTGTAAAAGTCAGTTGGAATACGATTGCTGACAGTCTCGATGAATTGGGATATAAGCAGGTGGCTGTGCCGACGGTTGAACCGTCCACTGCAATAGATTTACCCACCTCAGTTATTCAAGTATCTGAGGTAATTGCTAGCATCACCAAACTAAATATGCTCAGTAGTCTAGATGTTGTATTAGGGGACGATAAAGTTATTAATTTGGCCAGCAAACTGCTGAGAGAAGGAAATCATTATATTCAGCAGCAAAAATACGATCAGGCATTGCAATGTTACTATTGTGCATTGGTATCTTCGACTAGCTTAGATATCAATATGATCATTAATATTGCTATTTGCTATGATCGACTAAATTTGCCGGGTGATGCTTTGGCACTGTGCTACTTTATTCTGGGCTTTTTGCCCCATGCTGTAAATGATTGTTTAGATAGATATAAAATCCACAATTTTATTGGAGGCATTTTTCGCGCGCTGGCTGTAGAAAAAAGCGATCCCACCTACTTTAATATTGCTCTGGAACACTATGATTTAGCAATCCACCACAATTCGCTGGATGTTAAACCTCTCCGACAACAGCTTGATTTGATCTTGGCAGCTATTGGTGATCATCAATTTTCGGAGATTGATCGGCAGCGCTATCTAGATTTAGCCCGCAAAAAAATTAATAGGCTATTAGAGTTTTCGAGTGCCAAAGATCTAGAACAGATCAAGATTAACGAGCAAACTTTACTAAGGTGCTAATCAACAGCAAAATAGTGAATCCCAAGCCTCCAAAGAGCAGCTTGATCCAGGTTTGTTGGCGCTGCTGGAATTTTTCAATGTTGACTTGCTTCTTCTTGACATCGCTCCAGGTAGAAACCAGTTCTTCATAGCGTTGATGAAGTTGGCTAACTTGTTGTTTGCCTTCACCATCAACATTTTCTCGCAAATCTTCAAATTTGAACTGCAAAGTTTGAATGGCTTCCCAATCTTTGCTGACTTGCTTGGCCATCTCGGCAAACTGCGATCGCATCGCATCGGTTTTGTTGATGGTATCGGCAGTCAGTTGATAAAACTGCTGTTTTTCATGTTGTACTGATTCGGTCAGCTCCGCAAAATTTTGTTGTAACTGCTCGGAATTGTTGGAGAGTCCTTTTTGTAAACCAAGTAAGCTAGTGTGTAACTGCTGAGCTTCTTGGGAGTTTTGGGTGACTAAGGTTTGTAGGTCGATCGTCCGTTCTCGATCGGCGCGAATAGTGTCTAATAACTGTTCAAATTCAACTTGACCTTGGAGTAAATTTTGCTCCGCTGTGTTGCTGCGTTTTTCTACCTGTTTTTGGATTGCTTGTAGCGATTCATACAGACCAAACTGATGAGCCTGGAGATTTTCATTAGCTTGGCACAATGACTGGTCAGCAGCCAGGATTTTTTGCAGCATCGGTTCGAGCTGTTCATAGTGACCAAAATTATCCAAAGACTGGACGATAGTTTGACGAATGCCATCAAAAGATTTGAGCATTTCCTGCATTTGCCGCACTTGCAGTTTACTGTACTTAGCTAGTTGTTCAGTGCGCTGTTGCAACTGTTGAGATTGATTGACCCCTCGCTCGATCGCTTGAACTTGCGCCTGATTACTTTGCCGAATATCGGTTAGCTCATTTTTAGCTGCGGCGATCGATTGAACTAAATTTTGGCTGTCGGTATTAATTACATGACTATTTTCAGGAGTAGCTGGCGAAATGCCCTCCAATAAAGCTCTCAATTCACGGTCAATATCCCAATGTTCTTCTGGAGGCTTTTCTGACTGTTTTTCTGTGGCCGCAGCATGATCGACCATCAGATTTTGTTCAGCGATCTGTTCGAGCTGGAGAAAATCCGAATGGGTGCTTTCGTTGCTCGGTACTGTGGACATATAAAAATTTG
>JANOXZ010000468.1:0-2950 GCA_031418695.1 Synechococcales cyanobacterium VAR_35_metabat_10 | reverse complement strand
ATCGCCGATGAACCCACCACTGCCTTGGATGTCACCGTTCAAGCGGAAATCCTCGCGCTGCTGCGCCAGCTCAAAAAAACGCGCCAGATGTCGATGATTTTTGTCTCCCATGATCTGGCTGTAGTCTCAGGAGTAGCCGATCATGTAGCCGTGATGCAAAACGGTGAAATCTTAGAACTCCAGCCCGTCAAAGAAATCTTTCATAACCCCCAGCATCCCTACACCATTGGTTTGCTGGCCTGCCGCCCTTCGATCGATAGCACCCCAGTCTACTTACCCACTGTCCAAGAATTTACTGGCAATGTCAGTCGATCGGTAGGGGGTGTGACCATCAAATCTCAGAACCCTAATACCTTAGACGATCGAGAAATTGGCCGAGAGCTTGATCGTAGCAAGGTACATCAGGTAGACCAACAGGCCAACACCTTAATAACGGTCAATAATTTGCGGGTGGGCTTTCCTACCAAAAACCTGTTGGGTTCGGCACTGGCCTACAACTGGGCAGTCAATGATGTTTCATTTCAGGTGTTTGAAGGCGAAACTTTGGGGGTAGTGGGCGAATCGGGCTGTGGTAAAAGTACTCTGGCTAAGACTTTGCTGCGGTTGATTAAACCTATGGAGGGAGAATTATTATTTGAAAACCAAAATATTTTGCACATGAAAAATAACGTGCTGCAAAAGCTGCGCCGGGATATGCAGATTGTATTTCAAAACCCGCTAAGTTCCCTCAATCCGCGCATGTCGATCGGGGATGCTGTGATGGAACCGTTGTTAATCCACGAAAGAGCCAAGAACAAAAGCGTACGCCGGGAAATTGCCGCTGATCTGCTTACCAGAGTGGGTATTAAGCCCGATGGCATGAACCGCTATCCCCACGAATTTTCGGGTGGTCAGCGCCAGCGGATCTGTATTGCCCGTGCTCTGACATTAAACCCGCGCCTGATTATTTGTGATGAATCAGTCTCAGCTTTGGATGTCTCCGTTCAGGCGCAGGTGCTCAATCTGCTTAAGGAATTACAAGCCGAGCTGAATCTCACTTATATCTTTATTTCTCATGACTTGAGTGTGGTGAAGTTTATGAGCGATCGAATTATGGTGATGAACCAAGGAAAAATCGAAGAAATCGGCTCTGCTGAACAGATCTACGCTGCACCAAAAAAAGATTATACTCGTAAGCTGTTAGCTGCTGTGCCCAAGATTGCCGTTTAGTGTGATTCCATCCCGCTGGAAGTCCGCAAAATAGCTCACAGATATCTACTAAACCGCTACTACAATGAGGTGCGGGTAGTTTGTTGGCCGCTCATTTGTTGTACTTGCGACTATGCCTTTTCCTCTCCTCAGCGATTACCCAGTTCCTCCTGATAGTGCCAAATCTCCGTTGTTTAGCATTGTGACCGTGGTACGGAACAATGCAGTGCAGCTAGAACAAACGATTCAAAGCTTGCTGGGTCAAACCTGCCAAGATTTTGAATATATTATTATCGACGGTGAATCTACTGATGACTTTTTAGAAGTGATTAACCGCTATCCTGACCCTCGGATTGCTTGGACAAGCGAGGCCGATCGAGGTATTTATGATGCCATGAATAAAGGCATTGCTCGATCAACTGGCAAAATAATTGGGACTTTGAATGCGGGGGATTTTTACTTACCCCAAACTTTAGAACTGGTGGCCGCTGGTTACCAGGAAGCTAAACAAAGTAAGTTGGCGATCGCGGGTGACTTACAAATGATTACAAAAAGTGGTTTGTTGCATTTAGATCGATCGGCACCCGGAAGATCTAAACTGTATTTTTCTGTACATCAACCGGGCTTATTTGTGACTAAAACAATATATGAGCAGTATGGCTTGTTTGATACCTCCTACCTGATTGCTGGAGACTATGATTTTATCTTGCGGATTTATTCCTTGATTACCATTGTATTTTTGGATAAGACCGTCACCCAAACCTCTCCGGCTGGAGTATCTGGAGATTATTATGCTGCTACTTTAGAAGCTCATCGTGCTCGATTGGCCAACAATTATCCTCTTCTGCTATCGAGGGTGGCAACTGGCATAAAAATCGTGAGAATTTCGCTCCATTTGCTCTTGGAAAAATTACAAATTTGGCAAATCTGGGAAAAAATTCGCCATCAATTGTATATTAGTCAATCCACTGATCCCATGCCTTCTACCCCAATTTCCTCTGCTAAGTCTGAATCAGTAACTTCTCGATTGATGAATTAAGATTGATAAACAGCATAATTATTTGATATGCCAAAATCCATTGAAAACTTTAAGCGATTTACTTTTGCTGTGCTAACATTATATGTTGTCACAGTACCAGTTTCGAGTAGTGCAGCAGCAGTTGGGGAAGACCCGCTATTTCAAAAAGGCATCAATGTTTTGACTGTTTTGACCACACTGCTGATTTTGGCTTGTGTGTTTTTTCAATGGCAGCAAGATCAAAGAAATAATCAACAAACCCTAAAAACAGAGCCTTACTTAGTAATTGCTGCTGTAATGTATTTTGTGATCTGTTTGGGTAGCGCGGTTTTTGCTGAGAAGTATTTGGATCATTGTCTCTCTAGAGTATTTACCCTATTTTGTTTTTTAAACAATGCTTTTTGGCCACATATTATTTTTGCCAAAGATAAATATTTGAAATTTTTGAATGGGGCAATAATTTTCGCTTCAGTTTGTTTGGCTGGAATTTATTGTTTGATCGCTCTGCTGAACAATTTTTCTTTCAACCGTTACGATTACAACGATATGGGCAAAGCGCTTGGCCTGCCAGCAGAATGGGGATTAAATTTTGATCCTAATATCATGCTATTTGGCTTTATGTATGGACTGATCACCATTTTTAGTTTGTATAGCAGTGAGAAATTACCTAGATTTATCCCATTCAAAATGGGGATTTTTGGCATTGGATTGTTAATGTTAGGGCTACTCGGGTTAATGTTTTCT
>JANOXZ010000467.1:0-3727 GCA_031418695.1 Synechococcales cyanobacterium VAR_35_metabat_10 | reverse complement strand
TCTGTATATTTGACATTAGTAATCTGATTTGGGTTCGGCTTGATTCTATTACCATCCAAGCTGCGATAGGTACGCTCCCACTCTTGATATATTTGTACTATATCAGGGCAGGCTGGAAATGCCAATCGGCTGATGTCTTTTGCCCAGGGGCGTTGTCCATCGGGGCCGATTTCCCACTTCACATCAAATCCAGTCTCAAAATCTCCCTCTAGATTGAGTACGAGTAATTTTTTCACGGCGTTAACCTAAGCTCTTTGTAATTGCTTCTGTTCCAATAGAGAGTTTTTATGCGACTGGTGCTAAATATGAACAAAAGTAACAAGTATCTTCCTCTGCATAATTATCTGGCGTTCCAGCCGTAATCAAGAATAGGTTGGCTGAGTAGTCTCTACTTAACTAGTTAAAATCTACTAATAACAGAGATTTATCTGCAATTGTCCTAAAATATATCACTTTTACTACAAACACACGTAAAATGATGTATAAATTAATTTCAATGAATACGGACTAGACTCATGAAAAATACAACTCTTCCACAGGCAAAGTCAATCAAAAAGCGCGCTCACAGCCTGATGAATATTTTACTACTATCTATTGCGTTACTCAGTAGTACGACGGTTCTATTCCCAGCTACCCCAGTACAAGCACAGGTAGATGAAGCTAAATTTTATTGTGGGAGTAGCTACAACGCTGACAAAGGGAAAAAGGTGCCAACGACAATCGTCTGGACACCCACTAGAAAAACTGCAATCGTCCAATGGGTCAAACCGATGGGTAATTATTGGACACCAGAAAGGCGGTGTAATGAATTTTCTAAAAAAATGAATACTGCCTACCAAAACAAGACTTTAAATTTTCTAACTAATGGCAAGATCCAGGGACAAAGGGTAATTTGTACTGCTAATGAAGTTAATGGTGATTGTAAAGACGTGTTGATGACGTTACGACCACAAGATAACTCAATAGGGATGTTAAGCGAACTCAACGATCTCTTAAGTGGTCGGGCGGTGGGTGGTCCAATTCATCATTCTTCTGGGGAGGCTCAAATGTATTTCCAAATCGATATGAGTGGATTACTAAAGAAATAATCGAAAGCGTAGTAATGAGTGAGTAATGAGATTAGATCTTATTAAAAGTATCTTTACTAAGTAGCTGGACACAATTAAAGTGACAATGACAAATCGCCCTCACCTGCGGCTCTGGCTCCCCTCTCCCAAGCTTGGGAGCGGAGCATCGAACGGGAGGAAACCTCCCGTTTGTGTGCGCCAAGACAGAGGGGTTGGGGGTGAGGGCAAGGGGCTAGGATTTTACATTTAATTTCGCCTAGCTACTTAATTAACGATCGATTTATTCTGCCGTAAATCGAACCATCTATTTCCAAATATTTTAATTACTATAATGAACAAAAATCTGACCATTATTCCCCTTTGTTTACTCGCGCTTGCTGGTACTCAAATCCAATTTATGAATCTAGCAACAGCTAACCCTTCTGTCCAAAAAGTTGCGGCTGTTGAAACCACGGCAGCGGTAATTGCCCGTCAAATCACTGTCCGCGTGTTGGTGGGAGATCGCCGGAGTTCTGGGACGATCGTGGCAAAACGGGGTAATCGATACACTGTCCTCACCAATGCTCACGTCGCCAACAAAAGTAATAACTATCGGATTACTGCCCCCGATGGCAAAACCTACCCCGCCAAGTGCGCTCAACCACTCAAACAGGGGGTTTGCACTGCCGATAAGAATCACGATCTGGCACTATTAGAATTTACCTCCAGTCAAACCTACACTGTCCCCACCTGGGGCGATAGTCGCAATCTGACTCCAGGGGAGACGATCTATAGTGCGGGATTCCCATTCGATAAACAGGCTCTCCGAATTAGTAGTGGGAAAATTGACACTCAGACAACTAAGCCACTCCAAGGCGGATATCAGATTGGCTATGGTAGCACTACTGAGCCAGGGATGAGTGGTGGATCGTTATTGAACTCTCAAGGACAACTAATCGGGATTATTGGGTTTAGTTCTTATCCAATTCTCAATAATGGGTATCAATATCAGGATGGTAGTCAACCTGCGGCTAGTGAAATTAGAGAACTGAGAAAGTCGAGTTTTGCGATTCCCATTGCTACCTTAGCTGAGATCGATCGACGGTACGCAGCACTATTGCCAAAAAATGGCGGTGCGGCTACGACTATTGCTAGGAAAAGTTATACCGGAGTAGTCAAGAAGGTTGATGATATCGCCCAACAGATTACGGTGAGGATTGAGGATAAAAATGGAGCGAACGGTTCGGGGGTAATTGTCGCCAGGGAGGGTGATACTTATTATGTGGCGACGGCTGCCCATGTGATTCAGGAGACAAAACGGGAGAATGGACGGAATGTGCTGCGGGAAAAAATGGCAAGTGTTGTATTTACCCCGACACAGGAGAAAATCGCGCTCAGTGAGGCTGATATTAATGTTGTCAACAAAGATCTAGATATTGGGGTCATCAAGTTTAAATCCAAACAGAACTATCGGGTTGCAGATATTGGCAGATCTGAATTTAAACAGAGAGATTGGGTATTTGTGTCAGGATTTCCTGGAGAAGATCGGAGTAAAAAAAGAAAATTGACGATCGGTACAGTAGCGAACCAAGACGAAAAAGAATTTATAGTTAAAAATCGAGATGAAGAATTAGGATCTTTGACTAAAGGTTATAACCTCGTCTATACAAACCTATCCTTGCCAGGAATGAGTGGGGGGGCAATCTTGGATCGACAGGGTAGATTGGTAGGGATTAATAATGGAGCCGAGAACGAACAAATTATTGAGAACGATCGCGTTAAACAAATTAATTTTGGTTACGCGCTAGGAATTCCGATTTCGACGATCGTGGGGGTAACTAGTCGAGGACAAATACCGACCGATCGATTGAAAAGCACAAATCAGCTTTTGTCTAAGTCAACTAAGCAAGAAGATGGTGAAATTCAACAGATTCAATTATCTACCCTAGCGAAGCCAGGTAAAACGGCTAGCGCAGAGGACTGGTTGAATTATGCCAATCTGTTATGGCGGGGCAATCGGAATCGAGAAGCAATTACAGCTTTTGAGACAGCAATTAAGTTGCTAGACCGTAATCCCGAACTTCCCGAACGTGAAAAACAACTGAGAATCGCCTATTTTGGAATGGGCTTAGCTTGGTTTGAAAATAGTCAAGGATCGAAACAAGATGATTTACGATCGGCTGTAAAAGCTTTCGATCTCGCATCAAAAATTGACCCTGGTTTCTTTGAGTCAGCACGTTATCTGGGCAAATCACTATTGCTGTTGAAACGTTTTGATGAAGCTTTAATCGCTTATCAACGGGCGAGCGATAAGAATCAGCCCAAACGTGATTTTGTTCTATCTCTAGAACGAGGACAGATTTTCTCTGTTCTCAACCGCGATTCAGAGGCAAATAATTCTTATAACCAAGCAATTAATCTCCAACCAAACCATCCGATGGCTTACATCCTTCGGGGAGCTATCTACCTTAAACAGCAGCAATATCCTCAAGCGATTGCCGATTTTACACAGGCAATTAAACTCGATCCTAATGACTCTTGGGCTTATACTGCACTGGGATCTGTCTATTATAAACAGAAGCAATACCCTCAAGCGATTACAAATTTTGAACAGGCGATAAAAGTCGATCCTCAACAGGTATTTGCACACATTGGTCGGGGAGCTATCTACTCTAAACAGA
>JANOXZ010000466.1:0-3997 GCA_031418695.1 Synechococcales cyanobacterium VAR_35_metabat_10 | reverse complement strand
GCCTCTCTTTGAGCCAGGAACCTACGCCACCGCTATCTTTAGCCCTGTACATTTCGGACAGCCCCTGTTAGCTAGTGCTACCGCAGTTGCTATGGATGTAGCTATACCTCCAGAAATTCCCTTACTGCCCGCTGACCCACTGCAACATGAGCGCTTTTGTTTGGTTTTGACCAAACAATTTAGTTTAGTGATGTCTTTAGGAAGTACGGAAAACCCCCACTTTCAATTTTCCTTTGACCCTGCCGATGTGCAGTTAGCTTGGCAATCACTGCGTGCCAGGGTCATGCTCACCGCCACTCATCAACTAGTGGCCTTGGATGCTATTGTTGATCGGCTCGCCCCCGTAGTACCCGATTATCAACTGGTGATGCGCTTCAGCCAAATCTTGCTCCAGCAGCTACCCACTGAGCCACATCCCAATGTCATGCCTCGGGTGATCGCGCCACCAGAAACACCAACTGAGGCCAAAGCTACTGCCGATTTAGAGTTATTGCAGGCGCTTACTCACGAAATCCGTACACCTTTGACTACAATTCGGACATTGACCCGTTCTTTGTTGCGGAGAACTGGACTGGAAGAACAAGTCATTAAAAGATTGGAATCGATCGACCGAGAATGCACCGACCAAATCAACCGCATGGAGCTGATCTTTCAAGCGGTAGAGTTGGCCGAAGGTCAAGCCGTAGATTTGACTTCAATGTCGGTGAGCCATCTCCTCGAACAAAGCTTACCCTTATGGCAAAAACAGGCTGAGCGTCGTCAGGTAAATTTGGCGGTGGCTATGCCACAACAGTTGCCTGCGGTACGTAGTAATCCGACGATTCTTGATCGAATTCTCAATGGTCTAGTAGAAAATTTCACCCGCAATTTACCACCTGGTAGCCAAATAGAAGTGGAAGTAGTGCCAGTTGGTGATCGCATTAAGCTTCAGGTGCGATCGATCCGGGAAGAATTCGATCCTGACGAAGAACATTGCCCTCACGAAACTAAAGCAGTGGGACAAATGCTCACATTTCGACCAGAGACAGGTAATTTAAGTTTGAATTTGCAGGTGACAAAAGATCTTTTTCAGATTTTGGGTGGCAAATTGGTAGTGAAGCCTAATCAGCAACAGGGAGAAACTATGACTATTTTTCTGCCCATGCATTAGGTCAACAGGCATTAAGTGAATATTTGTATGGAAAATCGATATGATTTGTTTATTAGTTAGATAATAATAAATTATCTAGCTTAACTTTGGCAGGTGTCTTATGAACGTCACTAACATGGTCAATCAGATTATTGGTTATTTTTCCGATGCCGTTGCGGTAATTTTTAGCGTTGATCGGAAAGAACATCCCTCGGCGGGCATCCAGCCCTTTACTGGCAAAATCTACCGTCGCCATTCCCGTCGGGCTTAACATCGACTGTTTCATCTAGATCGATGCCGATCAATCAATTCAACCAGCGATTTGCGAGATTGAAATTTGTTAGACTGGGGAGACGCGCTTCTCCCCAGTCTTTTAGGTATCAGCATGACTCTGACGATCGATCCCAAAACTCTCTTTACATCTCAAGAAATTGCCGCCCTGCACTACCAAGCATCGGTACAACGCTTCGACGACAACTGGCGATCGACCTTAGCTACCTTATTAGGTCTGGGGAGAGCTGCTGGAGCCGACTTGGTAGAATTTTTCCTGGAAAAAGTCAATTATATTAGTTCGATGGCTGAAGATGATACCATCACTAGTGTTAGCCCTAGAATTTCCACGGGTGCTGGAGTCCGAGTATTTGTGGGCAAGGCTGATTGTTATGTAAGTACCAATGATTTGTCCTTTAATGGCCTCAAAAATGCCCTAGAAAAAGCTTTAGGCATTATGGGCTTGCACCTACCTATTCCTCAAGCCTACGTACCAGAAATTAACTTAGAGTGGCTGCGTGATTATGCTACCCGAGGCGAAAAAGAAGCTTGGATCGGAGCCTGTAGCTCCATGCAAGATATTGCAGGTGTATTGCTTTCAGCCAACCGCCAACTAAATAAAGTGGCCAGCCATGCTCAGTCTCGCAAGGCCGTGTATTTCCGGGATTGGCAAGAAATTTTAGTAGCCGCTAGTGATGGCACTTTTGCCCGCGATATTCGCCTGACTCAATCGGTGGGCTTTAATTTGCTTTGTGCCGATGGAGCCAATCGATCAAGTATTGGTCAGCGGGTAGGTGACACTAGCGACCCTGGCTTTTTGACTACTTGGGATTATGAAAAAACTGCTGCGGACGTAGCGGAATCTGCCGGTAAAATGCTCTACGCCGATTATGTAGAGTCGGGCAACTATCCGATCGTGATGGCCAACCAATTTGGTGGCGTAATTTTCCATGAAGCCTGTGGACATTTGTTAGAAACCACCCAAATTGAGCGGCAGACTACGCCTTTTATGGATAAAAAAGGCGAAAAAATTGCCCATGAAAGCTTAACGGCTTGGGATGAAGGACTTTCGACCAATGCTTTTGGTTCGATCGAGATGGATGACGAAGGGATGCCCGCTCAGCGGACTTTGTTGATCGAAAAAGGTATTTTGAAGAACTTCATCGCCGATCGGGCTGGTTCAGTACGGACGGGTCATCCTCGGACTGGTAGTGGGCGGCGACAGGGCTTTAATTATGCAGCAGCTAGTCGGATGCGGAATACCTTTATTGCCCCAGGTGAATTCAAGCTGGAGCAGTTGTTTGATTCGATCGACAAAGGTATTTATTGCAAAAAAATGGGTGGCGGCAGCGTTGGTGCTACTGGGGAGTTTAACTTTGCAGTAGATGAAGCTTATTTGATTGAAAAAGGCAAACTTACTAAACCTTTAAAAGGTGCCACCTTAATTGGTGAAGCAAAAGAAATCATGAACAAGATCTCCATGTGTTCAGAAGATATTGCTTTGGCTGCGGGTTTCTGTGGCTCGGTCAGTGGCAGCATTTATGTTACTGTTGGCCAGCCTCATATTAAGGTTGATGAAATCACTGTAGGAGGGCGCTAAAAGGTTGCTAGGCCAAGAGATTGAGATGTTTTCTTAACAATTGGTAATAAAATCTTGTCACATTGATCACACAACAATGGTGATCAATGGATCAGTTTTGGGCAAACTTAACAGATAACCTAAAATTTCATCCCGAATTTTGATGTGCGATCGAAGCAATGGCGGTTAATATATTAGAATCCGCCAAGCTCTTTCCCTTGGATTAATTTAACTTAGTGGATCAATCTCATTAGTTGAAACACAATATCGCGTTGTCCATCCTCCCGACCTTGTTCATGTGGGAGTGTTTACCTACTTGTGAATATATCTATGCAGCAACTTTCCCGCCAGCCATTGAGACAGTTAACAGTTTTGTTAAGTGGTCTTCTTGCCCTCAGCACTGTGTTTCCTGCTAATGCCAAGCCGCTCCAAGAGGTAGTCTCCACCAGCCAATTTGCCAATAATCCTAAGGCATTAGTTGATGAAGCATGGCAGGTAGTTAATCGTGAATATGTCGATGGTACTTTCAATAAAAACGATTGGCAGCAGGTACGCCGCGAACTGTTGGCGCGGAAATATGCCAATAACCTAGAAGCTTATGCAGCTATTCGTCAAAGTCTGCGCAAGCTAGGGGATCCTTACACTAGGTTTATGGATCCGCGTCAGTTTGAGTCGCTAACGACCCAAACTAATGGCGAAATCACTGGTATTGGGATTAGTCTGGGTGAATCTATTACTACCCCCAAGGCAGGAAAAATCCAGATCTTAGAAATTGTGGAGAAGTCTCCAGCAGATAAAGCCGGAATTAAAGTCGGCGATCATCTACTCTCGATCAACGGCAAATCTACCAGTGCTTTGAATGTTGGTGAAGCCGCTAAGTTAATTAAAGGTGAAGCTGGTCAATCTTTGACTGTGAAGTTATCCCGTGTTGGTAGAGGGGTTTTTGATATCACTCTCAAGCGTGCTCAAATTGAGGTGTCTTCGGTTTCTTACAAGGTAAAGCAAGAAAACAAAGTCAA
>JANOXZ010000465.1:0-15696 GCA_031418695.1 Synechococcales cyanobacterium VAR_35_metabat_10 | reverse complement strand
CAGCCTTGGCAAGATCGCTGTCGTATTTCGGACATCACAGTGGGAGAGATGACCGATGCTCTGCGCTTTTTTCAGCGCTTTATGTTGACTATTCATGTGCCAGTGCCAGAAGTGGATTTAATTCACTCCTCGGCAGCTTCTTTCTGCGGTCTACCTGGAGTGATTGGTAAGATCAAGCATGGATTGCCTTATATGCTGACAGAGCATGGCATTATTGTGCGTGAGAATTATTTGCGCCTGGTGCAAACGATCGATTCTCTCTATGTAAGGTTGTTTTTAAACAAGCTAGTTGGCGCAGTAGTGCGATTAAACTATTTCTTTGCTGATATCATCGCCCCGGTGTGCGCCTACAACGCCCGCTGGGAAAAATGGTGGGGAGTACCCACCAGCAAAATCAAAGTCATTTATAACGGCGCTGACCCAGATATCTTTAAACCAGTGCCTCGTCCCGAGGCATCTCATCCGATCGTGATGAATATGGGGTTAATCTTTCCGCTAAAAGGCCAATTGGAATTAATCAAGGCAGCGGCGATCGTGCGCGATCAGGTGCCCAATGTAGAGTTTCAATTCTACGGCAAGCCTTCCGATGCCAATTATTATCGCGACTGTCAAGCAGCCGTGACTAATTTTGGTTTAGAGAAAAATATTAACTTCGCCGGATTCACCAGTGAGCCTTGGCGAGTGTATAGCACCTCAGATGTGGTAGCTATGTCGAGTATTTCGGAAGGTTTTCCTTATGCGGTAGTGGAAGCGATGCTTTCAGGTGGAACGATCGTGGCTACTGATGTGGGTGGTGTGGGTGAAGCTTTGGGTGAAACTGGGATGTTGGTGCCTGCTAAGCAGCCACCGGCTTTAGCGGAAGGGATTTTACATATGTTGAATCTGCCGATCGAAGAACGGGATAAATATGGCACACAGGCGCGGGAACGGGCGATGAGACTGTTTACTAAAAGGTTGTTTTCTCAGACCCATATTGACACTTACCATCAGTTAATCCGCCAAGTAAAGATTGACATGCTAACTAGTCAATCGACTAATCAACCAATGGGTATGCTAGCGGCCAGTGATAGGAATTAAATTGTGAGGCTTCGATGAATAGTGCCAGACTTGCTAACCCCAAACTTCAAGAAGCGATCGCCGAGGTGCAAACCATTAGTCCCCAACCAGCCGATCGCTGGGAGATTGCGGCAATTTTGGAATCTTTGGGCTACACCGATCGGCAAATTGCCAGCGAGTTTGGCTATTCTGATTCTTTGGCATTGGGTTCAGAAATTTATAATTACCTGCGAGAAAATGGCTATTTGGCAACCAGAGAGCCTACTCCAGCCGTAATTATTCGGCGCTCTTATCTTGAAGAATTGGCTTTTTTCTTTGGGGAGTTTTCCCGTAGTTTTTTGTATGCGATCCCTTTTGTGGTGTCGATGATTGTGGATAATTTTTTTTCTTGGGCTGATCCGGAGGTCGTACCAGTACAGTTTAGTGCTTTGCTGTCACCAGCTTTGATGGGTAGCCTAATTGCCAGCGGTGGCTTTGTGCAAATGATTCAGCGGCGCGGTTCGTTTTATAAAAATATGAATGAACCAATTCATGCCCAGCGCTCTTGTCGGCCAATTTTTTTGATGGGTGTGATCACTAGTATTTTCTTGGGCATTATTTGGGTGGGTTTTGGATTCTATCGTAGTTATGCAGGTGATAAGTACTTGATGATCACTGGGGTGTATTTTACTATTTTGAGCATCATGTGGCAGGTGTTTGCCATGGTGTCGCTGCGTTACAAGTGGTCTACGCCCAGTGCATTGATAATGATTGCGGTGATTTTTTTGTTCTGTCGGCTGGGTTTGCGTTTAGATGCAGTGATCTGTCAAATTGTGACCATGGGTTCGGCTTTGGTGGCGATGTTTATAATGTTGGTGTGGGTGTATTTGCAGGCGCGTCGAGATGAACGTCATCAAGAGCAGTTACCAGCTCTGCCTAAACCTGCGGCGATCGCCTATCTTCTTGGGCCATATTTTTTCTATGGGTTGTTGTATTTTGGCTTTTTGTTTGCCGATCGATTTGCGGCGGGTTTGATTCTTGATCGATATAGCAATGTGCCTTTTGCCATCAGTAGTAACTATCAGCGACCAATGGATTTGGCGTTGTTGAATTTTTTGATTGTGATGCCGTTTGTGGAGTATTTGGCAGCGAAGTTTAGTCTTTGGTGGTATCAGGTGGCGAAGCCTGCTACGCCTCAGAATGTCCATAAGCTAGTTGTTCAACTGAAGCGCCGCTATCAGGTGGTGGGAACTTTGGTGGTGTTTATTGCACTGGGTGTGGGGCTAATTACGATGACTTTGATGTCGCTCGCTCATCAGCAGACGGCGGATATGAGTTTGACAGGGTTAGGGATTTTGGGATATTTGACGTTGTCTTTTGGTCTGTGGAATACGATTATTTTGTTGACGTTGAATCAGATGCCTGCAATTCTGAAGATGTTGTGGCCTGCGGTTTTGATTAATTTGGTTTGTGGTTACGTTTTGGGTCAGATCTGGGGGGTAAGTTTTACGCCGTTTGGTTTGTTGTTAGGTGGGATGGTTTTTGGTTGGTTGGCTGGGCGGCAAGTTAAAAGGGCGATCGAGCAGTTGGATTATTGCTATTTTTACAGTGGCTATTAACCATGATTTTGGGAGCTAAGGATGAGAACCGTTTGAGATAACTTTTCATCCTTAGAATTTCCCTAGAAGATTTCTAGCTTACCAATATCGATCGTACTACCGATCGAACTAGTATTTTTCTGGCCAGTTACCCGCAACTTGACGGTGTGGAAACCATTGCCCAGACTGCCACTTTGATACAATAGGGCATCGTTGAGAGGATTACTGCTATATAGATCAGTAGTCAACTCTGCACCACCATCGATGCTGATGGCCGCGATACCGTTATCGTTATCTTTGTTGCCAAAGAGCCGTAGTCGATCGCCTCTAAAAGTCACCTCATAGGTGGCATTGCTATCGCTAGAAAGATAGCTATAGCGAGCCGGATTGCCCAGTAGCGAATCATTCCGCCAGAGACCAGTATATTTAACCGTGTTTAAGCCTGTGGCCGAAGCCGTGCTGGTATCTTCGATGATCGTGGAAGACACACCAATGATCGGTTTGATTTTGTCATAGAGCAAGCCAGCAAGCTGCTGGTGGCGGCTGGCTGTGGGATGTACACTGTCTACCGCAAACTCAGCGATGTATGGCCCCACTAGACCTCTAGCACCTTCATCGCCCAAATTCAGAGCATGGACTTTAGTATCACCAGGGTTTTCATTGAGATACCGAACGATGCCCTGTCTTAGCTGGGCATTCTTGGTTTGGTTAAAGGGATAAATCACAAAAATCTCGGCACCAGGAATTCGCTGGCGGGCTTCTTTTAGCCAGGTATAAGCAGTATCAGTGACATTGAAATTAATGTTGTTTTCACCGGGGTTAAAAGGAATGTCGTTGGTGCCCAGATTCATGAACACATAGTCTGGCTGAGGATTAAAGTTGCGCTGGGCAGTGCTTTGACCGTTGTAGCGGAGCCAGCTATCCAAGACGGGTGGATTGCCGGTAGGCGTAGATGGACGTACCCAGCCAGAGCCGCTCCAGCCCACTTGACCATATTCGACGTTTAGTAAGTCACCCAGGCGGGCAGCATAGGTCTTGTACGAGAAATTATTGACAATATCGGTAAACGGGAAATTGGCAGGCCGATCGGGAGCACTGGGTTCAAAGGTTTGGACACCGCCCTCGGTGATGCTATCGCCAAAGAATACTGCGGTTTTGCTGTGGGCAAAATTATTATTTAAAAAGCCGCTGCCACCACTCACATCTACTCCAGTAACACGCAAATGTTCGGCATCGGTGAGCCAATCTTGCTGCTTCGCAGCAGTCACAGATGGATTGGTGCCATCAAACAACTCCCGGCGACGGAAGTAAACCACTACATCGTGATCGCCAGCGCCGCCACCAAAGAGTTGAATTTGGCCATTAGTAGCATTCTTCAACCACAACTGATCGCCAGTTTGTTTGCCATCTACATATACATCCAATAATGGGAAAGAAGTTTGGTTGCTGGTATCGACATTTAATGTGGCTTGGGAGCCATTGAATCTAAATTTGAGATAAGCCCCAGCATTGCTGGTTTGGACACCATTATCGACAGCACCCCAACCATAGGGGGAAAATAGCAATGATTGATTGTTGACACTAGCTACTGCGGTTAAGGCAGAGACTCCACTCAAAGCATTAGGGCTAGCCGCTGCAAAAGCAGCAGATCTGTTAATACTAATTGTGTTGCTACTAGCCAAAGTTGGAGTTATTACTTCCAGCCGATCGATCGAAAGCATGTGATCGCCAGAAGCGGCATTTTTTTGACCTGTCACCCGTACTTTGATGGTGTGTTCACCAGTTGCTAACACATCGCTTTTGAAGAATGCCTGGTTTTTCCAATCGGTGCCATAGGTATCAATTAGTTTTTCGGCACCACCATCGATGCTGACCCCAGCGATCCCACCCCAGGGATTATGAACACTAAATAACTGTGCCTGGGAGCCATAAAACTTCACTTCATAGCTGGCATTTTTATCATTAGTCCAATGAGCATCACCCTCGTAGGCATTAGATTCTTTGGCTATGTTCCAGTTGCCAGTGTACTTGAATTTATTCAGTTCTTGGCCAGTGGTAATAGTATTGTCATTGACTTTAAAGGAGTATTGCAGGGGGGGGGCTAGAGTGAACTGCACACCTTTGGTGTTGACATTGCCAGCTTTGTCAATGGCTTGAACTTCAAATTGATAGGAACCTGCGGTGAGGGATTGGCTTTGAATTTCATTAAGTCTTTGCTGATCGATCGTGAATTTGCCATCGGCTTGTAAAGAGCTTTTGATATCGACAAATTTAGACTGGCCGGTAAACTTACCAAGCAGTTTATCCACCCCGAAATTGTCTGAAACCATCCCAGTGATATCAGGTTTGCTAGTAACTTGATCGCCACCCGAAAAACCATCATCGGCAACCAAAAACACATCTAATTTCGGTGGCATTAGATCTGGCGTAGTGCCCACCGCATTTTGGGCTGAGGCATTTAAAGGTATGATGCCACCATTTTTTATTTGGATAGCCCCAATCGCCTGTTGCAGACTAATGGGAGCAAGGCTGTTTTTGGTGTCAAACGAATCTGGACTAGTTAACAAGGGCAGAGGGGCTGCGGTCGCGTCTTCAGAAGTAAGAGGTAGGATAGAGTCAGCCATGATTCTTGTTTAAAATAAAATAGTTGAAAAAAGTTAAGAATGTTAAGAAAAAAAGTAGTTTCTATCAACAAAAAAACAGTCTAAAAATTGAATTCATTAATACCGTAGTTAAGTTTTCTAGTTTTATCAATAGGTCTCAGCCAAATGGCTTGCTTGAATTGCTTCGATTACTTGCTCACCCGATTGTGTCCACCGCCACTAATTGCCAAAGTCCAATGTCGATTCCTTTGCGAGGACGCTCCGCGAACGGAAGTCTGAGAGAGTTGATAATCGGTCATGCCTGCGGCTGACACCAAATCCTGAATTTCAGCTAAGGTAAAAGCCGCTGCCAGAGAATCACGGAAAAGTTGGTTTTGTCGCGGGCCATAGTCACCAGCTTCGGTCACAATCCGATCGATCTCCACCACGCTATTGGGACGTAATAGATCTCGAATCAAAACAGCACCATTGGGTTTCACCAACCTGGCGACTTCCTGGAAAAAACTCTGGGGATTGGGCAAATGATGCACCAAGCTATTAGAAATCACCATGTCAAAATCCCAGTTGGGATAGGGCAGATTTTTACCATCAGCTAGTTCTAGCCGAATCTGCTGTAATAAACCAGCCGCTTCGATATTGCGACGACCTAAGATCAACATAGACTGTGCCATATCTACCCCCAACACCTGATAACAAGATTTTTCTTGACAGAGGACGATCGGGATCTGGGCGGTGCCAGTGCCAATATCTAGTACCCGCACCGCATGGGGGTGCAGGTTGATCGCTGTTAAGGCAAAATCACGGTTGACTGCGCTAAAATCCATAGCATCGTATGCTGTGGCTTCTTGCCAGTCGTCCATTATTTCCGGTTCAAGCACTCGATCGAGCATAATTATTTCTCAGTAACTTTTACTTCAGGGTATATCCAAAACTTATGTCAGCAGAACTCCGTGCCCAACTAACCGAACTCCTTGATGAAGCTGAGCTAGACTGGCTCAAACCCCAACTGCAAAAAGATGCCGTGGTAATTGTCCATGAGGGTTTGGACTTGGTCGATGTGGGGGTGGCGATCGCTCAAGATGACACTCTGAAAGTCGATCGTTGGATTGGTGAACAGCTTATTACCAAACCCAATAATGACCATTTAGCTAAGTGGCATCAAAACCCCCAACAGAAGTTTCGAGCAATTATTGTCCAGCCCTATGTGCTGGTACAAGAATTACCTTAGAGCAAACTACCCACTCCACCCGGTGGCAAAATATCAGGGGGCACCAAAATGTCACCAGCACTGCTGATCAGCAAAAAGTCCACCGCATTCAGTAGTGGTGAGCCGCTGACAGTGGCAAACTGCGCACCTGCACCCAAACCAGCAGTGACTCCATTAGCGTTGTAGAACAGATTGCCACTACCTCGGCTGTAGACCAAAATTCCGGCATTGGTATCAACGGCTAGGTCGTTGGCAACAATGGTGAACTGGGTAGCCAAGTTACTGATGTTGGTAAAAGTATTACTACTGAGCACAATTCGATCGCTGACAACTGTAAAGCCGGTGATTGTATCAACGCCCAAGTCAGCAGCAGCGAAGGCTTTTCCCGTCTCGAACACAAAATAGTCGGTGCTGCCGCCACCCGTGAGAGTATCGTTACCGCTCAGACCATTTAACTTATTGATGCCGTCGCCGCCATTCAGTAAATCATTACCGGCATCACCAAAAATCACATCATTACCGTTAGCACCATAGAGCTGATCGTTTCCATCACCGCCAATGATGGTGTCATCATTGTTTTCGCCATCAATAATATCGTTACCGTTGCCGCCATTTAGTAAGTCATCGCCTTCACCAGCAAAGGCTGTATCATTACCGTTGGCACCGTAAATAAAATCATTACCAGCACCACTCTCTAAGAAGTCATCGCCATTTTCACCATCTAAAGTATCCACACCGTCACCACCCCGCAGAGTATCATCGTCAGATCCTCCAAAGATGCGATCGGCACCACCGGCTCCTTCAATTAAGTCATTGCCACTGCCACCAACCAGGGTGTCATTGCCAGTACCACCAAAGTCATCACCAAAAATTTGGTCGTTATCATCACCACCAAAAATACTGTCGTTGCCACTATTCCCTTCAATAACATCAACACCTGCACCGCCGTCGATTTGGTCGTTGCCATCACCACCCCGGATAGTATCGTTGCCATTGCCGCCATAGAGTGAATCTATTCCAGGCCCACCTTCTACTAGATCATTGCCATCTTGACTGTCGATCACATCATTGCCGGGATTTACAAAGTTGCCTTCAAAATCTACCGAATCACCAAATACTCGATCGTCCCCAGCTCCAGCAAACAAAAAGTCATTGCCCCCATCGCCACGCAAAATATCCAGGCCAGCTCCGGTGCGGATAAAATCACTGCCTTCATTACCTAAAATAGTGTGGTTGCGATTTTCTAAGCCCGTAATAGTGTCACTGCCAGTGCCCGATCGAAAAGACTCAATGCCTTCTACACCGCTGATTGAAACTACGGTAGGAAATGTCAGGGTGGGGGATAGATTATCGAGGTTGATCGTAATTGAAGTAGTTTGACTGCCAAAGTTAACGTTAAGTAAAACATCAAAACCCGTACCACCAATAATGGTATTCAGACCATTGCGGATATCGAATTTGTCATTGCCATTGCCGCCATCTAAAGTGTTATTGCCAGCACTGCCATCGAGTTGATCATTGCCATCGCCACCTAGCAATGAATCATCGCCTTGCAGGCCAATTAGAGTATCATCGCCACCAAAACCTTCGATCGTATCAGCATCGATTGTTCCATTTGAAAAATCAGCAGCAGCAGTTCCACTAATAGTAGCCATAGCAGTTTTGGAGATTATCTTTAGTTATTTAGTGATCTAAGTTTGGATTAATTGTGATTAATATCACACTGATTGCTAGTAAAAAGAGATAGCAAACCACCCAGGGTCATTTTGCAATAATTGCCCATAAAAATACATCAGCCAAATGGATTGACTGTTTGAAAAGATATGTATTATTCCACGCTGCTTTTGTTATTTAGGTCGCACGCTTGTAATCTTTAATCCAGTGAGCACCAGTCTTGCCAGTAAATATCCAAAAAACTGATCGACCACCATCTCGCAGCACTTTTTGCCAAGATTCATCGGGTCGATTGCTCACAAAGCTCACTGGTTTAACCGCAATGCCATGACTCCCAAAAATAATTTCGCCAATTAGCCGCGATCGGGACATGTGATCATCGGAAGTGACTAAATAAACGCTTTTCACCCCAGCCTGTTTTAAGGTTTCGACCATGGTAGTGAAGTTTGTCACAGTATCTACAGCATTGCGATCGACATGCAAACGTCGCAGATCCACATTCTCTTTGGCAAATACTTTTTTGGCGTAGCCTACTGGTGCCCCACCCGATACCCACACTGGTAATTTGGGATGCTTGACTGCTAGGCGAGCAGCAAACTTCTCACGCTCGGTTTCGCCACCCAAGACAAAAATTGCGTCTGGTTTTATCCAAGAGTTTTCTAGTTCCCGCCAGCCAAACCACAAAAAGGGGATGGAGGTAACACCTGCTAAGGCCAAGCCTGTCCATAACCAACCTGACAATCTGCGAAGCTGCGATCGTCTGTTGCCAAGGGTTTGATGATTGGAATCTTGGTCGGAATGATAAATGGTCATTGAAGAAAAGGAATCACACCAAAGTAAGGCTTAACCCAAAGCTAAGCGTATCACAAGTGTCGTTTTTTGAAATGGGACTGGCGCGATTCGAACGCGCGGCCTATCGCTTAGGAGGCAATCGCTCTATCCATCTGAGCTACAGCCCCAATGTTTTCCATTATAGCAAACTGTTTTGTCGTCTGGATTCATATAAAATTAGCGCGGCAGTTATCGAAACATTTAAGGATTCGACGGTGGGCTGCATGGGAATTTTTACGATGCGATCGGCTACATCCATCAGCTCCGAAGATAAACCTTGGCCTTCGTTGCCCAATAAAATAAAGGTGGGCTGGGTGAAGTCGATTTGCCAGTAGTCTACAGCGGCAGTCATGCCGGTGGCGATGATTTGGCTGCCGTTCGATCGATAGGTTTGGGCAAGTTCTAATAAATTATCAGTTTTGGCTATGGGCAGGCGAAACCATTGGCCAGCAGAAGCCCGTAGGACTTTGGGATGATCTAAATCTACGCTGTCGTTACTAGTCCAGATACCATCGGCTCCGGCGGCGGCAGCGCTGCGAATGGCGGTGCCCAGGTTGCCGGGATCTTGGAGTCGATCGAGTGCTAAGACTAGTTTGCCGGTGAGGCTGGGTTGAGATGTGGTGGTGCGATCGGCAACGGCGATGACTCCGTCGGGGGTGACGGTGGTGGCCATGGCGGCCAGGACTTTTTCGGTGACTAGTTCGGTGCGGGTGTGATCGATCGCTTGTTGCCAGAGTGCTGGGTGGTGCTGTTGCCAAGTTTCGGTGGCGCAGACTAGTTGGAGAGGGTGCTGGACGGTGAAGGCTTCTTGTAAGAGATGGGTGCCTTCGATGAGAAAGGCTTGTTCTTGTTGCCGCTCTTTGGCTTGGTGCAGGCGGCGAACTTGTTTGACGAGGGGGTTTTGGGTGCTGGTGAGAATCAATGTTGGCCGGGGGTTTCGGGATGTCTTGGATTTTAACCCGAACAAAACGCCTTCGGCTAACCGAGGGCGTTTTAGTGGTCTTTAGGCATGTTGGAGTTTGCGGGAGAAGTTGGCGGAGTGGATGACGTGGGATTTGATTTTTTGGCGGGCTTGCTCGAAGGCGCTCCAGATGGCTACTTGCAGGTCTTCTTGGTAGCAGTCCATGAGGGGTGCTCGATCGATCACTACAGATCCATCAGGAAGTTTGCAGTCGATGTGGATTTGGTACATGCCGGTGGTGAAGGGGGCAGGGACTTCGGCGGTGACTTGGCAGTCGGTGATCCAGTTATGGTCTTTGTTTAGCCGATCGATTTGGGTGCGAATTAGGGCTTCGGCGCTGGTGGGGATGTTGCGGAGGGTGATGGAGTGAGATGCTTGCATGGTGGGGACTCCGAGGTGCGTAATGATGGTTATATTTTTATGTTTCCTTTCCTTTTTTGGGAAGATAATGTTTGGGTGTAAAACTTTACAGATCTTTAATATTCTTATTTTGTCAAAATACTTAAGGCAACGGCTTCGGCAACTTTGATGCCATCGATTCCGGCGGATAAAATGCCGCCTGCGTAACCGGCTCCTTCGCCTGCTGGATATAAGCCTGTGGTGTTTAAGCTTTGATATTGTTCGTTGCGTTTGATGCAAATTGGTGAGGATGTACGAGTTTCGATGCCGGTCAAAATGGCATCATCCATCGCAAATCCTTCGATTTGTTTATCGAAGGCTAAGAGGGCTTCGCGGATGGCTTCGATCGCATACTCAGGCAAACTTGTACTCAAATCACCCAACTTAACTCCGGGCTTATAAGAAGGTGTAACTGCACCTAGAACCGTAGAAGGTCGATCGGCCAAAAAGTCACCTACTAACTGTCCAGGTGCTTCGTAAGTACCGCCACCCAAAGCAAAGGCTCGTTCTTCTAAACTGCGCTGCAAAGCAATGCCAGCCAAGGCTCCATCCGGATAATCAGCGGGGGTGATGCCTACCACGATCGCACTGTTAGCGTTAGATTCGTTGCGGGCGTATTCGCTCATGCCATTGGTTACTAATCGCCCTGGCTCCGAAGCGGCAGCGACGACTTTGCCGCCGGGACACATACAGAAGCTATAGACCGATCGACCATTATTACAGTGATGGACTAGTTTATAGTCAGCAGCTCCCAAACGCTCGTGACCAGCATGTTCGCCGAAGCGGCATTTATCAATGAGCGATTGGGGATGTTCGATCCGAAAGCCGATCGAAAAAGGTTTGGGTTCGATGTATACTCCTCGATCGAACAGCATCTGAAAGGTGTCACGGGCGCTGTGGCCAACGGCGAGGACTATGTGGTTACTAGCGATGAACTCGCCGTTTTCGAGCCGGACTCCGCGCACTTGGCCTGCTTCGATTTCGATATCTTGGACTTTGGTTTGAAAGCGAATTTCGCCACCTAGGGCTTCAATTTTTGATCGCATGTTTTGGACGATTTTAACCAGGCGATAGGTGCCGATGTGGGGCTTGTTGATGTACAAAATTTCTGGGGCGGCACCGGCTGCGACGAGTTCGTTCAATACTTTGCGCCCGTAGTGTTTGGGGTCGCTGACTTGGCTGTAGAGTTTGCCGTCCGAGAAAGTGCCTGCGCCACCTTCGCCGAATTGGGCGTTGGATTCTGGGTTCAGACGTTTTTTTAGCCAGAAACCAAAGGTGTCGGCGCTGCGATCACGGACGGATTTGCCTCGTTCTAACAGGATTGGTCGAAAGCCCATTTGGGCGAGGAGCAGTCCGGCGAACATGCCGCAAGGGCCAGTACCAATGACGATCGGGCATTTTTGATGGTTATTGGGGGCTTGGGCGACGGGGCTGTAGGCAATGTTGGGGGCGAGAACGACGTGAGGGTCTTTTTTGAAGCGTTGGAGGAGGGCTTTTTGTTTGGGGGTTTCGATGTCTACGATATAGACCAAAATAATTTGGCTTTTTTTGCGGGCATCGTAGCTGCGCTTAAAGATGGTGTAGCGGGTCAGGTCGGCAGCAGTAATTTGCAGCTTTTTGAGGATGGCTGCTCGCAGAGCTGTTTCGGGATGGTCTAGAGGAAGTTTGATTTCGTTGAGGCGGAGCATGGTTCTGCCGTTGGGTAAAACTGGGGAAACAAATATAATCAAATTTCAAAATCCATTATAGATCAGCATCTATCTGTACAGATCGAGTCATCCCATGCGATCGAACTGGTAGATGTCCTGCCACTCATAAGTGGTCTGATCGGCTGGAACGATCGACTTATTTTGTCCGATACAGGACTTCCCAACTTGCAATTAGGGCTTGGAGCGATATGTACCTGAAAATGAGATATCCATTATTAGTCGATCCATGAGTCATGGATGTAAAGTAATAGCCTTATAACAACTACGTTAAACCACACCATGTTAGCAATAAACCTGAGAAACGTTTCTCAACTTCTCCATCGAACCTAAGAAATATCCGAATCATCAAACCTAAATCTTTTGAGAAAATAGAATCTATGATTGAAGCGATGCAACGCTTTGAATCTTATCCGTTGGAAGTCAAAGCTATTTCACATCTTGGATTAACATTTCAGGAGTGGCAGCAAATGTCTGTAAATACAGAAGAACAATTAACTGGAAATTTGATATACTGCATTCCGCCTAAACCGATCAATCCAAAACTTTCCATGTTTATCAAGTTTGGTAAAGGAGCTTTTGGATAAGTGAGCCATTTTGTCTCCTGGAGTCGATCGAAGGCGTTATAATCTTGAGCAAACCTATGAGGCTAAAAACATGAAATTTGCTGGAACATGGCTGATCACCGAGATGAGCAATTGGGATGAAGATTACTTCAATATGGAGGTACCAGCTTATTTTGAAATTGACGAAAGTGGATCAGGTGATTTTCAGTTTGGTTTGGTCTCTGGACAAATTGACGGTGAAATAGTAAAAAATAAATCGGGTGAAAAAATCGAATTTACTTGGGATGGTAATGATGAGATGGATGATGCTGCCGGAAGTGGTTGGTTGAAGCTGAAAGATCAAAATACTTTGGAAGGAAAAATAAAGTTTCATCAGGGCGATAGCTCTTTGTTCTTAGCTCGTCGAGCGTAGGATAACTATAAAGAATATGGAGGGGGTGATCAATATGGCTAAACGAAATCAAGCAAAGCCCATAGAAAGCAATGAATCGATCGATATAAAATTGTCAGAGCATCTACTCAAAGCCTTGACTCAACAGGAAATTGCTCAGTTGATAGATGCCCTATTAGGGGTTTTGTCTCCTGAGTTGCAAGAACAGGCGATCGATCAGCTTTTTTTTAGTACCCAACAAACGATACGGCAAGTTCTTGCTCCTGTAATTCTGCAAGACTCTCACCCCACGGCAACTCCAATAGCTTTCCTATCCAAACAGGCTCAAACCTGGTCAAAACTATGGGGAGAGTGGAATACGATCTTATCTAAAGTATCAGAAGAGGATGGTAAATATATTGTTCAAGAAGTCAGTTGGGAAGAACCTTACTTTGATAACTATACCTTCATGGAAGATCTAGAGAACATAGCTACTCAGCTATTGCCTTTAATACCAATAGCTATCGAAAATAATTTTGACCCCAAAGGTAAATTCATTGAAGAATTAACAGATGTAGAAGTTACTGTTGTTGACAGTATTCCAGATTGGATGGGTTCTGTGGAAGATCTTGATGTCCAGCATAATTTGACTCACTGTGTATTGCAGTGGGAATATCTATGGGCACAAGCAGAAGAACAAGATGCTTTCTATTTTGCTCAATCCATCCGTCAACATGAAACACAGTTTCAACTTATATGCTTTGATTGTGATGCACTAACAGACTTTCTGTCAGAGTTACCTACCGCAGACCAGCAAAATATTTTAGCTGGATTGATAGCCAATCAAACAGAAGAAATCTGGCAACATAAATTGACGAATACCAATTCACATTGGCATGATATTTACTTGTATTGGGTTGAGAAATATGAACCCGATCGCTATTTAGAAAAACTGCAAGAAACAATTCCCCAGAAATGGCATAATGGTTTACCATTGATCGAAGAGTTATTATCTGCACAGAAATATTCAGAAAGCCTGGTTGTAATTGAAGACGTGCTCCAATCATTTTACAACCATCATCATATCAAGAGTTTCTGGAATCCTGAACTTGATCTTTTAGTTGCTATTACTAATTTTTACTACGGCGGTGAAATAGGAAATATTAAAATGCTGTTAGGCTATTATCAGCAAACGTTACAGGGCTTGAAGAAGACTAAGTTAGCTAATGCCTTAATAGTGCAACAAGTAGCGATCAATCAATGGTTAGATTGGTCGGTAATGTTTACGACTTTTGCTGAAACCACTTTGTCTAAAACTGCTCACAAGTCTTTGTTTGCCTCTTGGCGAGACTATGTAGATAAACAATGTAGACCCTGTCATCTTGGGCTTGATCATGAAAAAAAAGGTTGGTGGGTGCCTTGGTTGATGGATAGTGTTGCTGATGTTAAAAAAGGTGAGGGCTGGTTCAAACAGGAAATCACTCATTGGATTTCTAGCCTACCTGGTGCGCCGAACTTGCTAGGTAATAATTATCATATATTGCGCATGTTAACTCAAGATTTAGTCACGATTCAGCAAAATAGTCAATTTCTATATCCCCACTTTTATGAATTTGTCATTTTTTCTCGAGAGCATTCTCCTGAAAAGCATCAGTCTCGGCGAGAATATCTCAAGTTGTATGCACTTGATGATTTATTAGAGCAAGTAATGAATTATTGGAAGATGTATCTACATCTGTTTGTACCGAAACCAGAGTTTGCTGAAAAATCTGACTATACATCACATGCTAAATGGATGATGGCTTTAAGAGAACTTTCATCACAGGACTACAAAACTATCCTTTCTCAATGGAAGCTACTGCACCATCGACGGATTAATTTATGGAAAGCAATGAACCAAATGGGGTTGAGCTAATATGAATGTAGTAGTAATCATCGAAGTTTCCATTCCACCGATCGAGAAAAACCTAGATAGTTTAAAGTCAGCCGCATCCAGGCTGACCAATAATGTTAAAAGCATCACTGTAGAGGTAAATGAAAAGGGCGATCGATTCTCTCTCATAACTAGTTTTACAATGAAGACGGCTGCTCAGTATAAAGTAGTAGATGATATTGATAGTGAATTTAAGTTTTGGACATTTAATTTGCAAGGTTATGAAGATATGATGATTTCATTTCCTAGCAAGCGTCAAATCAAAAGTAATCCTCAGTTTGATGGAGATGATTGGCTCTCATCAAATACTTTGAAGTTTTAGAGAATCAATTAAATCTTTGGTTATTGTAGTGATCGAACTCCAATCTTCTTCCTCTAAACACTTCTTAGGAAACAAAGAACCCGCTAAGCCCACCGCGATCGCCCCCGCCTCAATCAAATCCTTGGCATTCAGCAAATTCACGCCCCCAGTGGGAATTAATGGAATTTGACCCAAAGGACTACAAATTGCCCGAATATAGTCAGCCCCACCCAAAGACTGAATCGGAAACACCTTCACACTCGCCGCCCCCGCTTGCCAAGCCGTCACAATCTCCGTCGGCGAAAAAGCCCCCGGAATCATCGGAATGCCGATCGACCGCGACTTATCAATCAAACCCACATCCACATGGGGGCTAAACATAAACTGGGCACCACTACTGACCGCATTACTCCATTGATCATTGGTCAAAATAGTCCCAGTGCCAATCACACAATCTGGTAACTCCTGCTGTAACTCTGGAATTAAATCCCACGCCCGATCGCTGTCTGCGG
>JANOXZ010000464.1:0-5359 GCA_031418695.1 Synechococcales cyanobacterium VAR_35_metabat_10 | reverse complement strand
GGTTCTATTACCGATATTACCTCTAAGGAAGTCGTACAGATCCTGCGGGGTCTCTGACGAGAAGCCCATACCTACCCGCAAGGGAGGTGTTGGGAGATGTCACTACAATGTTACCGAAGAACTGGTTGCTGATGATTTGATGAAATTGGGGATCGATCGCAATGATATTGTGCTGGGCTTGCATCACCTATCTTTGCGACCTTATACTGATTTTGCCGTGGTTTGATTTATTGGGCAGTGAGGCTGGCGTAAACGACGATCGAGTTGGCACGAGGGGCTAACGTATCAACTTCGAGGTTGGCGGTGTCGCCGTTGGCGCTGGTGATGTTTTGGCTGTTGAAGCTGGCGGTTTCTTGGTAGGGGGTCTGGGCGTTGGTATAGATGCCGTTGCCGCCGGTGAAGCGAATTTTGGCGTTTTGGAGTTCGATCGGGCTGGCAGCTTTATCGACTGTAACAGATAGGGTACTGGGGATATTGCAAACTGAGGTAATAGATCCATGATTTCCTTGCAGTATAAATCGTTCACTTGTATCTAAGGTTGATCTATTACCAAGACGAACAATGGAACAAAATTCTGAAACTTCGCCAATAAAATCAGCATGAGCTGTCTGGGTAGCTCGGACAGATAATGCCCATGAGCTACTACAGCTTATGAAAGCTGCCATTATTGATATTTTGCTTACCGTTGACATGAGATTCTACTGGCTATTAAAAGTTAGGCGGGTCTTAGTAATTATCCTTCCCAAAATAGTTTACGCAATTAACATTCAACAGTCCGGATGATTATCGACTTTCACTTGAAACAGCGAGACTCAGTATCTTGGGATAATTCTGTTATGTGATAGGTCAAAATCAGTTGCTTTTAGTCTTTTATTTATTTTGAGTTAGGCTGCTGCTGTAATTGAACTGTTAGATTGATTTCTTGAAGAGGCTTTGTTGTAACATCAATTTTCAAATTAGCCGGAGAAACAGAAAAATCACTCACCTTGAATTTATATTCACCTTGACCTAAATCTTCCAGGAAAAATAGTCCTGCACCATTCGTAATCGAATCTACTTTGTTTTTACCATCCGCCGATGTTAGTTCTACTCGCGTATCTGCAACTGGGTTATTATTTTGGTCTTTTAACATTCCAGTGATGGCATAAGAAGGGGTTAAGGGGATAGAGAAGCGAGAAGTGCTGCTAGCTACTATATCTATACGCTGGGGCTGAGCTATAGAGCGATAGTTGGGAGGGTATCCTGATGGATCAACTTCTACTCGGTAGCTAGCTGGGGGTAAGTTAATAACACCCATATTTCCTTCGACTTGCGCCCTGTAGAGACTAAGATTATTTTGGTTGATTCTTAATAGCAGTGGATCCCAGTAGCTTTTTTCTCCAGGATCTTGTTTTCCATTTTGATTTGTATCAAAAAAGGCACTGGCTTCAATCCGCCCAAAAGTCCGAAGATCATCAATTCGATCGAAAGTACTACGAATATTGCCATCAAATAATAAGGTAGTTGCTAAAGAAATTGAAAAATTTGATTGGTTGCTGCTTGTGCTGATACCTCGATAATCACCTCGCAACCGCCAGCCAGGGATTAAAGACAACTCTACACCAGCAGAAAACCCTGATCCGGAATTCCCCCAGTTGTATCCTAGTTCTGTTCGCCAAAGAGAAGAGCCATCTCTGATGATTTCGGGAGAGCGATATTGCCAGCCAATGCTGGTGATACTGCTATTGCTAGCTAAATTATTAGATGAGCTTTGTGGACTTGTCTGATAGCCAGCCGTCAAACGATGACCATATTGACTAGCTGGTGTATCAGTTAACTGATAAGCAATTTGCCCAACCAAGTTAGACTCATTTCTGAGAAAGCTAGCCTGCCATCGATCGAGTCGCTGATTAATCGATATTCTGGTTCTGGCCTGATCATCGATCGTTGCAGTTGCAAAAGTACTGCTGTTAATATTATTAGTGATATACTCACCACCAATACTGGTTCCGCGTGAAGTATCATAGTCACTAATTGCCGAGAAGTTAGAATTTAAGCGCCATCTGGCATTAACCCGTGTAGAGGTATTATCAGAGTTGGCATTCAGATAAAACTCTGAGGATGGTCGGTAGCTTATTCTGCCGACAAAATCGGTATTTGTGCCAACAGCAGTAAATAAAGATACTTCTAATGGCGAGTTATTGGGCTGCCAGAAAACTTCTCCTATTCCTAACAAATTATTATCTTGAGCAACACCAATACCAACGGTGAGTGACTCTGATATGCCCTGCCGATAGAGTGTACCGCCTTGATACTTATTGAAATCGCCAAAAATACTATTGCTGACTCTGTTTCCCCCAGCAGATGCTACCCAAGCAGATGCTCCTTTGGGTAGCTGTCCAGGAGTGGTGGTGAATTGTGGTACTCGAATCTCAGGATTATTGCTGAGCAGTTCTCCTTTCTGGTAAATTAGGAGCTGATAATCTTGACCAGAAAAATCATCGTCACTAGCAGAAATCACCACATTATCAAATCGAAAAATGCCGCTACTATTGACTAAAACTTCGTCCAAAGGACTTTGACTACCGCCTTTAACCAGCCGCACGATCGAACCTGGTGTAGCTTGACCTGAGATACTGCGACCGACCCGACGAGATTGCAGGCGATCAGTTGCTAAGAAATCGTTGCCAAAGTTTTGAGTAGGAGGCACAAAGCCTTGTCGATCAATGTAAGTTAATCCCCAATAACTACCCCCGCCGCGCCTACGCCAAAATGGTATCTGTGAACCAGCAATAATATCTGACTTGGGCTGTTGGCGAATAATTGATGCTTCAGCGATGTTCCAGGTTTGAGGTTTATCGAGGGTAGATTGTTCGGCACGGAGATACCAACTTGTATCAAGAATATTGCCAATAGCACGTAGTTCGCCATTGGTATTGGTATCTCGACCTGCACCACCATTCGTATTTATTTTTTGCTCGATCGCATTGAGTGTAATAGCAGATGGAGATATTACGGGTAAGCCCTCTGTTACAGGTACTGGTTCAATAATTTGGGGGCGACGGCGAAATTCTGTTTCTGGGAAAGTAATTGATAGGGCATATTTATAAATATCAAAAGTAACTGGGGTGCCTGCAATCGCTCTGAGGTCGGAGATCGAGATCACCACACCTAGCTGTTTATCGGTACTGGCATTAACTAAGCGGTAGCGACCTTTGATGGTTGGTGCTGATACCTCGATAATGCCACCTGGCAACTCAAATATTTCTAGCTTTAGTGGTTTTTTTAAGTCTTCTAGGGGGACTAGCCAACCATCAAAATCAACGGCTTTTTCACCATCTTCTTTACCCCGCACTCTGATACTTTCTACTACTATTTTGTCATTAATGATCAGACCTAAAAGCAGTAGCTGGCTCTCGCTGGGGTTAGCCGATATTTTGGTAGGATTGTCTAGATTAATACTAGCTGCAAGCAGGGAGTCCAGAGGTTCTTCCGCAGCCATCACTGAGATCGGTAACGATGAAACTATTATCAGTAGGAAGTTAACAACTAGATGTACTTGGTTGTTTTTTTGAATAATCATTTGCAATACTGCGACATTATTGCATTAAATCAATAGCAATGTTTTGAAATCATTTAATGACAACCTATGGCACCTTAAGCTTAAAAGAGAAAGGAATGGGAGCAGCTTTTGCCCGCTGTATTTGACCAGAAACTGTATAGTCTCCTGATGATAGCTTTCCTTTCTTTGTTTCTAGATTTATTGCTCTTTCGCTGCGATTTTGCACAATAAAGCTGAGTAAAGATCCGCTATCTACTTCTTTAGCATCGCGCTCAATTTTCCACTGCATTGCCGGGTTAGTTGAAATTGAGCCTTTATTACTCACTAACAAACGAGGGCGACCTGTTGATGGATTCCATTCGATGCCCAATGGTGATAAATCTGTTTGACCGCTGCCTTTAGTGACAAAAAAGACTGACCCAATTCTAAAATTGACGACTACTGTAGACTCAGTTTGAGGCTTGGAGTTATCTGATAGTTCTTCCGCAAATACAACTGCTCGATACTCACCATCAGGTGCACTAGCAGGAATCAGAATATTGACTCGTACATTGCGCGTTACTTTAGGTGGCACGACAATTTCACGCGGGCTAAACTGCAAATACTGTTTGGCGCTGTAGGGATGACTAGGAGAAATGGTGAAACCAGCGTTGCGTTCGTAATTAAAGTCTTCGACATAGATACGCACCCGCACTGGCTGATCGCCAGGATTGATCACGTTAATTGTTGCTCTAGCTTGAGAACGATCTAGCGGCACAATAGTTACTAGTGGCCCGACCGAGTAACTAGAAGCCTGCGCAGACTTGTCAAAAAAGAAACCAGTGATCGTAGCCAACAACAAACAAGATGCTGCTAGATTTCGGTAATTGCTTACTTTGCGTAAATATGACATTAGAAATTACAAACTTTATTTGCATCGAGCTTCCTCCTGAGTCTGTAAAGACCTAAGAGGAAGCATTGTACTGGCTAAGAAGACTTAAACTACAGAGCAGTAACAGTTACTTTGGTAACTGCCTTATATGTGCCACCAAGTAAAATTACTGGAGCAGCAGTTTTTACTTCAACCTTCACTTTAACAGCATCATTACTTGTAGGAGAACCGTCAGAAGTGCCTGTAGTGCCACTAGTAACGGCAGAAAAAGCTCCAGCGCTTCCATTAGTAAATTCAGCGGTGTGTGTACCATTCTTGATCGCATAGCCAGCCGCAGCAGTATCTGGGGCAACAGCTACTGTAGCTGTTGCAGAATTGCAATTAATATCATACTTGCCAGTTCCGCGTAGCGTTCTTGCACTAATGACAGCTAATTCAGGTGCGTTAGGGGAAGTGACTGTGCACACAGCAGGAACTTCTCCATCGAAGTCGCCTGATGCGTTATCTGCAGCTTGTGCCATACCAGCAAAGCTTACAGAGATAGCAGTAGCAGCAATGATTGTAGCAATTTTGTTGAAAGACATAATTAGATCACTCGCGAATAAAATGTTTTTGGTGTTAATCGAAATACCTACAGCCCAAATACCTAAATGTTTGACTGTATACCAACTTTAATGCGTAGATAGTAGCTTCCTGACTTCAGTAACATACCAGCGTCTGCCTTTACCCGAGCCGCGACAGAGAAAATATCTCCGCCAGGATTCATTGTAGGAGGCACTGTGAAAGAAGCTGAATCACTCCAATTAGGAGAATTGGGTAAACTACTATATACCCCTGAACTACCTTTGCTAATCAAAGCTAGTTCAACTCTACCATTCTGTAAGTTGTTGTGACCATTCTCAACAAAAACAGTGACAGTACTTGGCTTGTTGCAAAGAACCCTAACC
>JANOXZ010000463.1:0-6305 GCA_031418695.1 Synechococcales cyanobacterium VAR_35_metabat_10 | reverse complement strand
TGAATTAATGGCATCCGGTCTTCGATCGGGTACAGCTCCCGTAACTTCATCGCCACTTCCCGTAACCGCTCGGCATTAAACGGCTGCAAAGCTAACTGGGGCTGGCGGGGATTAGCGAAGCTGCCCGACTGTAAAAACTTAATCCGATCGTGCAACGGCGGCAACCCGGCTACTCCGCGATTGGTATCAAAAAACTCTGGGGTGCCAGTGAACACCCAAAATAGACCGCGATATCGATCGGCTGCATCACAAATTTGGCGAATTCCGTTTAGCGACTTACCGCGCACATCATGGCGCATCCGCAAAATAGTCTCTACTTCATCAATCACAATTACCAAACCCTTATAACCTGCGGCCTTGGTGATTTCCAAAATCCCCTGTAAGTAATCCAAAGCTTCCCGGCTACCAATATCGCCCTTAATACTCGCTAATCGTTTGGCGCTCCCAGCCACATTTTCACTTCCCGACAGCCAAGAGAGCAGCGCGCTAGCTTCTACAATATCGCCCTTCTGTTTCAGTTCAAAGATAGTCCGCAACACCCGAATCATATCTTCGGGCGCTTTGCCCCCGGTCAAAGAAGCTAAATCTTCTTCGATTCTGGCTTGTACTTTTTTATCAAAATCTTCGGCTTCTACATCGGCACCAGTGGCCACTAAAGCATCTTCTACGCGGGCAATCCATCGATCAATTATGTCACTCAAAGCCCCCCGCTCACAAGAAGCTGTCCCCAATTCTTGCACTACTTTGCGGTAAACATCATCAAAACGATGAAAGTGCAAATCGTTATCAGAAACCACTACAAAACTGGTGGCAAATCCTTGAGCTTGAGCATCTAATAAAGCCAGTCGTGACATAAAAGTTTTACCACAGCCATAGCCACCGCGCAGAAACTTGAAGGTGCCCTCATTGTCACTGGCCAAAGTGAGCTGCCGATGGACTTCGCCCCGCTGCATATCGATCCCTACTGCAAAAGCTTCTAATCCTCGATCGGGCACTACGCCCGATCGTAGGCGTTCAAAAATATGCTCGATATCACGGGGATTAATGCTCATAGTATTTCGCAGCTAAGTCCCAATTATTGTACCAGCACTTGCCAAGTACCAAGACTCTACAACAGTTACATTCTATCAAGTATAAATACCGAATGAATTTTATCAAGTGTGAGTATTGGGTGAATTCTATCGAGTGTAAATACTGGGTACATCAGGAGTAAATAGTGGGTAATCTTGAGTATAGAAACCTCCGAATGTAAGATCCATTACATTTGTAGTCCCCCTGTCCGATTTACCTAAAGTCCATGAATCCCTTTGCCAAATTTTTAACTTACCTACTGATCTCTCAATCTTCTAAAAGTAGATCTCGCCGGACAGTTAAGCAATTGGCAGGATTATTCATTGCTGGTTTGGCCTGGGGTGTTGCCACTTCACCGAGTTGGGGGCAGACCGCAGTTTTTCAATTCAGAGTAGAGTCTACCGGTACGGCACCTTTTGATAGTAATGATTTAGCGGGTAATGACAGTACCAAAAGTAACGCGATCGTGCGGACTCAAGATGTAATTTCTTATGAATGGCAATATGCCGTCAACGGTGGCAATGCCCAAAATGTAATTCTCAAAGCCACGGTTTCGGCCAAGTTAGAAGTCACTAACTTACCACCAGCCTGTATTGCCAGTGCTTCTAGTTTGTTAATTGATCCCGTCACTAAAGAGCAAAATATTATCTGTAGCCTGGGCACTATTAACAGTGGTAGTAGTGGCTCTTTAAGTTTTCCGGCTCGGGTTTTAGGCAAAGATCGTCTCAATAATTATGTGGCCAATGGTCAAACAGTAGTCGCTTCTGGTAGCTGGCAAGCTGATGGTATCGCGCCCATTCTGGGCACTTCCCCAATCACCACCATTTCAGCAGCGCCCAAGGTAGATCTACGTAAAGATGCAGCTTATGTAGAAGGAGTTGTTAAGGGTAGTGATGGAGTAACTGACGGATTTTTGATTCGGTATCCGATCACTGCGGCGATCGCTGGAGGTAGTGGTAAAGGCAGTGAGGCACTGATTGGTGATTTGAATTTTACAGACACCTTGTTAAATACTGATACCAACAGCGCTGTAAGCACAGCTAAGCTGTATACCTGGGGCGGTCGAGCGGCCTGTGGTTGGATGGGGCAAGATGGCTATAGTTATTATGGTGGCTATCCTTTTGGTAAGGGAGGTTTGTGGGTAGCTGATGATCGATCGGTGAATGATTAGGGTACTTGGAGATGATGCTTCTTTGGCCAGTGCCCGCACCGATACCGCTAGTGTGTTAATTGGTAATACTTCAGCTTTCGGTATTTACAAAGAAGTACAGAAACAATTAATCAATCGCAATGACAATATTGTTTTCAATCTTTTCTATGCCAACACGGGGGCTTCTGATGTAGCTTCATCACAATTCATTGATATTCTTCCTTACCAAAACAACAATCTATCACCTAATACCAATTATCAAGGCAATCTGGAATTCAGCAATGTTGTCAGCAGTAGTGGCGAGACTTTTGAATATAGCAAAAATACACCCACTAGCATCATTGGTGATCCCAACGATGCCACTAACCAGCTTGGAGGTTCTACTGTTTGGTGTAGTTCTTATATCGGCGGCAACTGCCCCAGTAATGCTTCACACTCGAGTTAAAAGTTAGAACATCCGTCGCCAGGGAGCAAAAGCGTTTTTGACTCCCTCTAGACTCGGAGCCAGCTCGGGGTAATGACGTTTAAGTATGTCAGACATAGTTGTTTTATCGATCCAGTCTAAACCAAACTGGGTATAGATTTCGGCTCGGTAGTCTTTGGTATAAAATCGATCGCTCTTTAACCGCCGCGAAGCCATTAAAATAAATACTCGGAAAGCCGTATCACTAAACCCAAAGCCTTCTGGCAAATCTTCGGCAAACAAGCCCACCATTAAATCAACTTTTTCTAGGTCATTTTGGTAGAGATCAGCCATCTCCTTTGCCCACTCTGTGTTGCTGGTGATTTCGGCAAAAGACTTAACCCGTTCTTTGCCAATCATTTCTCGGAATTGGTTGTAGCGCGGCACACCTCGCTCTCGATCGCGCAAAATATCGATCATTGCTAAGTCAAACACTTCGCCATTATCTCGTTGCATTTGCTGTAGAAAGCGTGGGTAGTTATTTAAGCAAAGCGCACCAGGATGAGCGGTGCCCAAAGAATAAAAGACATCAGCTACTTCAGCGCGATCAAATAAACCTCTAGTACGTTTACCAGATACATCAAAGAAGTTGGTTTTTAATAGTACTCGGTTATCTGAGACTGCATGAATAGTTAAATCATCGGGAATCAGCGGATGTAGTCGATACACCGAGACAAATTCCTCAGTCATGGCATAGGGCGCTCCATGTTGATCGGTGGGGGAGCCAATGATGCCGCTAATGCTTTCGTTTTCGCTAACTCGCCCGATCGCCTTTTTAATTCCCTGACCCAACAATCCCCACCAATTAGCACTCATGGCTACTTGCACCGCTGGGTGAGATAAAATGCCGGGAGTCCATTCCACTGTATGGATTTTAGCCGTGAGGGCAGCAACTATCAACCGGGCGTGATCAAACAATTCTTGGTCGTTCCATTCTGGGTTGCGCCGATGCAGCTCATCGCAAATATAGTTGTGTTCTTTCACAAACAATGTGTGCAAAAGACTTAAACCGACCCACCAATTATCATTAAAGCCGGTGTCATCAATGCCGATCGCTGGATCTAGTGGTAGTAAACCATCTTTACCAATAGTCATTTTGCCTTTGTGGTGACTGCGTAACCAATCGACTTTCTCGGCAGTACTACCATAAATTTGCGAGCCGTCCCACCATTGAGTTACGTGGTTAACAAAGGTTTGGGGTGGGGTGGTATCAGTACGAGTATTATCTTGGGCTGTTGCTTGGATGGCTATGGGTCGATGTTCTTTTGGCCAAGAGTCATCTTCAGCTAAGGGGATATCAATGTGTCGATCAGGCTGATTATCCCCATGAGCAAACCAATCGTGGTTTTGAAACTGGATCCAAGCCGCTGCTAACACATTTAGACTAGTGGCTGGAATGAATTCTTTACGGGTCATTAACCGCCGACTTACTTCCCGAGGACTGGGATTTAATAGATTGGCAGTAGGATCAGGGATTTCTGCCGGGGGAGTATTGCGACCGAGGCGGCTGCCGGTCATGCCCATGGCGGGCTGGTCTAAATCATTATAGCTACCATTAGATGTGCGGACGGTTTCATGTCCTTCTGGTGCTGGTGGGGCGGTGATTTTCGTGGGGAAATCGGCGGTGCTATGGAGGTTATTTTTGCGTAGTTGATCGCGGAATTTAGCCAGTGCCAAGACAGCAAGTGGTAATGGTAATCGATGCCAAGGTTTGCTCATGGTAAATTCCCTAAATAAAATAAATGTGGTGAAAAGTCAACAATATGAAGCTTCTCTTGATCTGGAAACAAACGAACGGTCGTTCAGAATACTTATGATCAGCGACATTACAAATAGTAACAATTCTTGGAAGTCTTATACAAAGAAATCTTGGAGTGACCTATCTCTGCTATTAGAGCCAAGAGCTTACATATATAATAGTTTGAGAAATATCATTCAGGGTAAGCCAAACAATTCTTAATGCTTAAAGATTAAAAATTTTCAAAAATCTTAAGGTTATAAGTGTTTTTAGTATTTGGTATTCGCGCTATTGTAGTGATGAGCAAGATAATCAAATAGACTTAACCCCGGCAGTCGTTTATTTGTATCCAAAAGCACAATCTATTGAATTAATTTTGATCAACGGCAGCAGAGGATCCCCATGGTCGATAACGTAATATTTAGTCCCCTAAAATTTCGGTACCTCACTGTCCGTAACCGGATCTTTCGATCGAGCATCTCTGGTCGATTTGACAACTACGATGGCTCGGGTAGCCAAACGCGGATTAATTGGGAGGAGAAATTTGCGAAGGGCGGCGTAGGCGCGATTATTTCCTCTTTTGTGTCGGTGAAGATTCGGGGGAGGATCTTACCGGGTTATGCCACGATCGATCAAGATGATCGGATTCCTTTTTGGCGCAAAGTCGGTGAAAAGGTTCATGAATACGATTGTCGGTTTATTCTGCAACTCAGCCACTCCGGTAGACAGCAAGATGTGGGTGGAATCGAGAACCTGGGTAAGAAAGGACTCAGTTCTACCAATACTACTGATTCGTTCCATGGTTTGCCCTCACAGGCTATGACTAAGGACGAGATCAAGGAGACAGTGCAGGCTTTTGCTGCCGGGGCACGCCGAGCCAGAGAAGCGGGTTTAGATGGTGTGGAGCTACATAGTTCTAATGGTTACTTGATCAACCAATTTCTCAGTTCGGGCATTAACGATCGCACAGATGAATATGGAGGATCTTTAGAAAACCGGGCAAGGTTTATCCGTGAAATTGTGGCTGCCATCCGTCAGGAAGTTGGTGCTGATTTCCATCTACAGGCCAAAATTAGCGGTGTAGACTATAACAATGCGGTGATTCCCTTTGATAAACCAGGGAATACTTTGGCAGAATCGATTCAGATTTGTAAGTGGCTGGAAGAAGATGGGGTGGATGGTCTGCATATTTCTAGTGGTAGCATTTTTCCTCATCCGCTGAACCCTCCAGGTCTGTTTCCGATCGAAGATGCTTCGCGCTGGTATGACATTATGTTATCCAGTGGCAACCAGACTTTTCGTAACTATGTATTGTTTAAGTTTAAAGCTCTTAACCCAATTTTCCTGTGGATTTGGAATCGGCTCCAAGATGTCCCGGCTCGTGCCCCGACGGCTTTGGAGTTAAAGGATACCGAGCTTGCGGAGGATTTTCGGCAATTTATGGGTGCGGCAGAAATGCAGGAGCTACTGGGCAAATTCCAGGGACGTAATTTGCATGATGCGGCGCAAATCAAGGCTAATGTGCAGATTCCGGTGATTTGTACTGGGGGATTTCAGCAGGCTTCTTTGGTGAGGCAGTCGATCGAATCCAACATGGTCGATGGTGTAACGATGGCTCGGATGCTCATTGCGAACAATGATTTGCCTCAGCAGTGGCAAGCTGGCCATGATTTAGCGGAGCGACCTTGCACATATTGCAATAAGTGTCTGCTCAATGTGTTAGAGAATCCTTTGGGTTGTTATGATGAACGACGATTTGGCGGTGATCGCGATCGATTAATCCAAGAGGTCATGACAGTCTTCAAACCGGGCACTTTCGATGTTTAGAATACCAATTGTAGGGTGGGCAGGTTTTTATTTTTAGATTTTTGAATGTTTTTTAA
>JANOXZ010000462.1:0-7531 GCA_031418695.1 Synechococcales cyanobacterium VAR_35_metabat_10 | reverse complement strand
AACCAGCACCCTGTTAACTACAGTTGACAGTGCGGTTAACCTTTACTAGAATTTTTCTTGTGTCGGTTCGAACGGTTTGTTAGTGTGACAGGCTAAAATTTTAGCACATAGCAAAAAATTAAACTACATTGGCAGACTAACTACTAATTAGATCGAACAGATTCTATCTAACACTCCAAAATAGGATCATAGGTAGAAAACCTTCGGCATAACACTCTCTATGAACGTATTATGCCGAAATAAGTCAGCCTAAGATCCTAAATTGGTATATTGGGCTGACCCGATTCAGCATAACACCCCACCCATTCTTGTGGGACAGTGTAACAAAATCTTAATAAAACTAATAGACGGATACACAGTGATACTTTTATAGATATCAACATCCCACCAAAGAAAACAACAATAGCTGATTTCAATTGCCGATAGGACTTTGCCAACATCATCCCTACATCCTCAACTGTAAACTCCATACTCAATTCGATCGCAAAGCTTCTTCGTCATTTCAAAACTCGGCTGTTGAGGAATAGTATGTATTGGCCAATTCAGCTTCTAATTTTTCCAAAGCCTTGGATCTAGCTCAAATGGCTGAGGAGAACCCAACTGAAACTTGGCAAAATCTGGATGCAATGGATTTATTAAATAATTGTACTCTACTGGAATAACTACCGAAGGTACCGCCAAAATTGCCGTCTCTGCCGATCGAAACCAAGCATCACCCATTGTCGCCAAAGCCAGCGGAGCCGGAATACTACGCCAATCAACAGGCAGCCGAAACACATCTAAATAACTAATTCCCACCGAACCGGGCACATCCACCTGTATAGCAGCCAACATCGTAGCCACATCCTCAATCTCCATATGCACAAAAACCTCCAAAGCAGCCAACGACAAAGTTCCAGAAGTGTAGACTAGCCCCTGCCCACGAGAATTCCAACGTCCCCCAACTCGACGCGCACCCTCACCATTAAAAGCAGTATCAGCATACTTCCGCTTAGAAATACGCCACAGACTAAGACCTTGCCCCGAGCCGAGTTGAACAGTCAACTATAAACCCCATACTCAATGCGATCGAGCAGCTCCACCACCTGTTCTGTACCCGCATCAGTATCCAAAAGATCGATCGGCGCATAACCCGCTAAAGCGCGATTAGGTCTTTTCAGCCAGCTCGTAGCCGTCTCAGCGCTTTCAAACACATCTTGGGCTTGTGCCGCAACCCTGGCCAAGCGATACAATCGATCTGACCAAGTTGCATTTAATGGCTTTTGCTCCTTCTGCAACCTCACAATAGTCCGCACCGAAGTCCCCACGACTTTAGACATCTGTGCATCAGAGAGTTGATAATAGCCAGCAACTCGTTTAAAAGATTCGATCGACAGTCCTTTGCGCACCACTTGAGCATTATCGATTTCTGAAGATAAATTGCTACCTTCCGAAATCCCCAAAATATCTCGTAAGTGGGTGGATGAAGTCATAATTTTGTCAATTCTAAGCATCTGTCTTAATTATAAAGCCAAATGCGGGAATAAATTACTCCCCTTAATTAGGAGAACGGAAACAGTCCCAGCCAAATCTCTATTTCGACTATCAGCTAGTTATGACACAAACATTGCCTTAGATTATTGCGATGGAGCCTTTTTGCTAGAGAATGGAAAGCTAGTCGATACCGATTAATTAACTCCGAGAACCATGTTATTTAGCGAAGTTGTCAGCAAATTGGGCAATCCCCAGCACCATCTAGGTGCCAACCCCAAAATCAGCGGATTGACCCCGATCGATCAAACTCAACCGGGCACGCTCAGCTACATCGAAGGCGACAAGTTTGCCGGTTTGATTGCCACCACCACCGCAGCAGCGTTAGTGTTGCCCCAAAAAGACGATATTCTGGCTAGCGCCACAGCTCAAGGAATAGCCTGGGTAGCCTCCCCAGACCCACGCTTACTTTTTGCCCAAGCGATCGGCCTCTTCTATCAACCATTCCAGCCCCAGCCCGGAATTCATCCTTCAGCAGTCATTGACCCCCAAGTAAAGCTGGGTGCAGATGTGTATATTGGTGCCCACGTGGTGATTCAGGGAGAAGTATCGATCGGCGATCGCACGGTCATTCACCCCAACGTGACTATTTACCCCGATGTGCAGATTGGCGATGATACGGTACTTCATGCCAACTGTGTGATTCATGAACGCAGTCGCATTGGTAATCGCTGTGTGATTAATAGTGGCACTACGATCGGCGCGGAGGGGTTTGGCTTTGTGCCCACGGCTACCGGCTGGTTTAAGATGCAGCAGTCGGGCTATACCATTTTGGCTGACCAAGTAGAAATTGGCTGCAATAGCTGTGTTGATCGGGCAGCAGTGGGTGACACCAAAATTGGCCGTGATACCAAGATCGATAATTTGGTTCACATTGGCCATGGTTCTGAGATTGGCTCAAACTGTGCGATCGCCGCTCAGGTGGGCTTAGTGGGCGGTGTGAAGATTGGTAACCAAGTATTACTCGGTGGTCAGGTGGGTATTGCTAACAAAATTACCGTAGGTGACAGGGCGATCGCCTCTCCAAAGAGTGGTCTGCATAGTGATGTGCCAGCGGGCACAGTGATGTCCGGTTATCCAGCCGTGCCCCACAAAACTTGGCTAAAGGCTTCGGCGATTATTAATCGATTGCCTGAGATGTATCAGGCTTTTAAAAAGCTCCAAGGTTAAGAAGAATACTTTGATTTTATCCGCAATGGACTTAGAGATTTTCTGGATCTATTCCTAACTGTCGGAGTCGATCGACCAAAATTTCGGCTCTTCGTTCCGCCTGCTGTCTGGCCACATCTGCTGACTCAGCTTTTTGTTCTGCCACTTTAGCCCTTTGCTCAGTCAGCTCTAAAGTGGTATTTAGCTCCTGTAAAGCGGCGATCGACTCCCTGGTCGTCAATAATTTAGCTCCATTATCTAGTCGATGGAAAGTAATGATGTTTTGGTCCACACTGAGCTGGAGTTGTAAGACTTCACTCCGATTATCAACTATTGGCACATACAACTGCTCTAACTCACTAGTTAGTCGATAGCCCCGCAGTTTTTCTGGAATCCATTCTCCTCGGGGGTCAAATTGCCAATATTCCGTGACTCCGATACTTTCATAAAGATGTTTCTTTTCTATTTCATCTTGGCTGCGGGTACTGGGAGAAGTCATTTCAAAAATTACTGCTGGTACTTGGCCTTCTACCCAAGTTTTATAGTTGTCTCGGCCACCTGGTGCCACGCCCAAAATTACCATCACATCGGGGGCTACTCGCAAGCGGGGAAATCCTTGGGCATAGTACAAAAATTGGTTGGCTAAGACTGTGGCTTGTTGGCCTTCTAAGTGCTGAAGCAATATTAGTAGGGTGGTGGTGATCGCTATCAGGTGATCGTAGGTTTCAGCCAAGGGTTCTCCATCTGAGCTAGGGTAAACTGTTGCTTGCTGGCTCGGGATATTTGCCAAGAGAGTCGTCATGGTGGTCTCCATGTTATCTAGATATTAACTTTAACCTGCTTTCCAGTTTTTTTAGTTGAGTACTTATGTGGCACATTATTAGATTCTGACTTACGGCACACTTAATTGTGCGGACTTTTAGAATCCAGGCTCTATCATAACTTATTACAGTTTTGAGCATCTCGTCATCATCCTTTCTACGGTATTGTGCAGCGATCAAATCCGTGATGGCAGCAGCAAATCGATGAATAGCATTGAATCAAAACCAATCCACACCGAAAGCACCAACGGAGGGACGGGTTTATCCGCCCACAAAATCCATTTCCAAAATTAATCTATAAAAACCCGCCCACCCCACCAGCAAATAGCAGCAGGGTGAATAAGCGGGTTTTGATCAACAGACAAAAGAGTCAAAGGCTCCAACAATCCCCATGGTTATAGAATTATTGGAACCAACTATTTTTTGGGTGCTTTGAAAGCAGTGATTAGCTTAGCGATCGCACTCACTAAAATTGCTGTTGATAAAATAATCTCGGCGGGGCTATCACCATTTTTCAACCAGGAAGGATGGTAAAGCTCGATCGATTGGGTGGGTATCATTTCTCCCGGCTGTGTGGATTGTGGTAGTTGATCGAAATGTGATTGATTAGTCTTCATTGCTGTTGTCCTATGTACTGTTTTTTTATCGACAATAGCAATGTAGGTAAATGATCCAGGGCATTTAAGGTCAATTGTGGGCGAGGATAAAGTTCCTATTTTTGTCTTGAATTTTGCTGATGATCGCCAGTTATGCCATTTAAGATGGCAGTATTATGTAAGTAACAGGCATTTTGCGGTGGAATGAATGGGAGAGACACGCGATCGAGGGGTTTTAGCATCACCAGATGGAATTCAAAAGCTCAAAGCAGCCCAGGCCGGTCGGCGCAATACTGACGGTAGGATTTGGACGTTGAGGGATATTGCGATCGGGTCAGGCATTGAGGAAAGAACGGTTGGGCGTTTTTTCCGTCGAGAGGCCAGGGTTGACGAGAAGACTGCTCGATCGATTTGTGAAGTGTTAGGGGTGAATTATGAAGAGTCGATCGACGATCTCCAGTCTTCTGAGATCGAAGAGGACAGAATCGGACAGATAGGCAGTAATCCTTTTATTTATGGCGATCCGGTGCCGCCGGAAAAGTTTTATGGGCGGCAAGCGGCCAGGTTGGAGGTGAAGAATCGGATTGGGGCGGTTGCTGCTCAGAGTATTAATATTGTGGGTTTTCGCCGGATTGGGAAGACTTCGCTGTTGCGCTATATTCAAGGTCGTCCAACAGAATTTATTGCTGCTGAGAGAAAGCCGATGATTGTTAGTTTGGATTTGCAAGATCGTGGTCGTTTTTCTTCTCCAGCGGGGATCGTGGAAGGATTACGGCGGGGGATTATGCGGGAGCAACAGGGGCGGGAACCTTGGTCACAGGATAAAAATGATGATCCTTGGGCGGTTCAGGATGGGCTGGAAGCTGTGCGAGATAGTGGTGTGAGGTTGATTGTGATGTTAGATGAGTTTGAGGCGATCGCTACGGAGCAGTTTCAGGGTTGGGGGGAAGACTGGCGATCGAAGGCTTCGACTCAGGGTTTATTTTCGTTGGTGGTTGCGAGTAAGCGTCCGATTAGTGAGGTTTATCAAGGTTTGGGTTTGACTTCGCCATTTGGCAATATCTTTAGTGCGACGATCTTGGCCGGTTTAGAACGGGAGGCTTGGCAAAAGTTGGTACAGGATGGTTTTGCTGTGTCGAAGGTTAGTGAGGCAACGCTAGACTGGATCGATAAATTGGCTGGTGGTTTGCCGTTGTATGTGCAAATGGCGGCGGCGTTATTGTGGCAGGAATCAGGGAATCTAATACGGGCGGAAGAAGCATTCAGGATGCAGGCGGAACCGCGATTGCGAGAGTTATGGCAGGGTTTGAGTGAGGTAGAACAAGGAGTAGTGAAGCAGTTGGAGGATGGAGATCAGGCTGTGGTGGAGCAGCTTCAACGGTATGGAGTGATTCAGGCTGATGGCGGGTTGTTTAGTCGGGTGTTTGCGGAGTTAGTGCGGTGGTAGAAATGAATAGAGAAGTAGGTCGATTTCTGATTGAGTCTTGGCAACTTTTTTATTGGTCGCTGTTTTGCCCATCCAAATTACAGCAGTATATGAATGATCGGTCGCCACAAAAGACTAAGCAAGGGGATAAAAGAGATACTCGTAGTTCCGATATTTTACTGTTTTCTATTGATTCCCGCTTCATTTTTCAATATTTACTGGTTACAACAATCTTCAGTTATCCTTTGTTAAGCTTGATTGTCTCATCAGGACAAATATTAGATTGGATGATTTGGCCGATAGATATTTTGATTAGCTTTATTTTGGGCTTTTATCTTTTGCCATCTGGGATAGGGTTTTTTAGCCCGTTACTACTAGCATTAAGCTATTGGCTGCAATCCAAATTGCTGAGAGAATTATCAATTCAATATATATCTCAACTCATGAGGCTTGTCCCACAATGGTTGTTTGGTGTTGGAATCAGTATTGTTGCTCTATTTGCAAACTTCTTACTTGTTATTATATTACTTAATAAAAGTTATACAAGATTTGCTCATTATGCTCTTTGGATAGGTAGTGGACTAAGTGTTTTATTGGGAATTGGAATAATTAGCCATGACTGGTTTATTCCTTTAGTTTTGTCAATGTTCACCAGCTTATTCAGCTTTTTATTCCGCAATAGAATCGATTACCATGATCGGACAAGATATACAGCTATCAACATGGCTTTTATTCCGCCTTCTCTCGCCTTTTTTCTTTTTTTGTATATTCTTTTAGAATCTGCAGCATTCATTTTCTTGCAAATTGCTTTTGCTCCTCTCTCTTGGTTTCTAATTGCCTGTGCATTAGTTTCATTTGGACTTGCACCACTAAAGAAAAAATGGCTAGGTGTATGGGTCTCTATTTTCTTTGTACTACTAGGGATAACGTCCTTGAATTTCAATGTATTTTGGACAATCCCCATATCACTAATATTTTACTATCGTATTTTGCCGGACTACTTGTTAGCTTATATAATCAATCTATTCTTTATAGAACCCTTTATTAGTTGGTTTTCGCTTGAATCGACTCTCTTTTTAACTAATCTTCCTCCTTATACAACAGAACTGCTCTGGCTACCATTGCCCAACCATACACAAATTCTTGTAGATACCTTTAACCAAAGCGCTACGTTGGGACTCAATACATTTCAAAAGATGCAAGCTGTTTCCCTTCCTGGTTTTAAATCAACGCTCAAAAAAGCTTTGCCTTTAATTGTTGCTAAGCAATTGACAATCGTTCAAAATACACCAGAGTTAATTAATTCTGTTGTAGCTACTCATCCTATTTTACCCTTAATTATCCCCGCTTTCTATCAGTCGGATGAGGAAATGAATTCATCATTAGTAACTCTTAAAAGTGATGATCCAGAAATAAATCTTCTTTTTCCAAGATTTCAGCAAATTGCTAAGGATACCATATCCGCTCTCCACAATGAGAGTTCTACACTACGAGAACGCAGTTTAGAGCGTTTGGTCTGTCAATTGAAAATACTTCCAGCCCAGTTACCAGGATTTGCTTTAAATTCTCAAGCCGTTAAACGTTGGCAACCAGCGATCGCCCGTTGGCAACACATTCTCGAACTAGAAATTGCCGAACAACGAAAAATATCCCAAGGCGAACTTCTCAACCCCTTTCAATTTGGCAACCCCCTTCGTCAAAATAGTGCCACCATCTTTAAAGGTCGCCAAGCTTTTGCAGATCAATTAGTAAGACTGATACTCGATCGAAATCGCCCAACCCTTGTTCTTCATGGCCCCCGTCGCGCTGGCAAAACATCCTTCCTCCTCAATCTCCCCCGCCTCCTGCCCAGCGATCTAATACCCATCTACCTAAACATGCAACAAAGCAGCATGACTGAAAGCGAAGGCGATTTCTGCTACGGACTTGTCCGCGCCATCCAACGTGACACCCGCAGCCAAGGACTACAAATACCATCCCTACCCAGCCGCCAAGACTTCATCACCCAG
>JANOXZ010000461.1:0-2822 GCA_031418695.1 Synechococcales cyanobacterium VAR_35_metabat_10 | reverse complement strand
CCACTAGCACTAATATCTAAATCATACATGATACCTTTTGAATCCTTGAAATTCTTTGCGGGCTTACCTGTTTTCAAGTTACTGACCATAATCTGGCGATTTTCATTGCCATGAATAATAAATTGTTGACAAGGACTAATAACTAAATTGAATCCTGCGCTACTGTATTCTCCTACTGAAACTGATATGTTTTCGCCTGTGTCTATATTCCATGATGTTATTCCTCTAGGACTCCTATAGTTATTTCCATCACCACTAATTATGCTTATATATGCACCCCTACTAATTAGACTCTTTCCATCGGGCGTAACAATTAAAGTACCTGTCTCATGATAGGGAAAGGACATAATTTTTTGTTGTTTGGTTTGCATGTCCCAAACATTTATTTCTTCTTCATTACCACTAAATAGAGTATTTCCATCTGGAGAGATCGCAATGCTTTCTGCAATTGAATCTTGCTCCCACGTATGAATACAGATCATGTTTAGCCACGGGTTATATTCAGACAATACATGTTCAACTCTTTCTTCTTCTCTATTTTTCAGTAGTGAAAAAGCTTGCCATCTTAACTCATACAAGTCATTTTTCCAGATATCGATAAGTAATTCTAAGCCCTTATCGTCATATTTCAAGAATTCTCGAAGTGTCGATCTTTGTATTTCCTCGTCTTGGCTGGTTAAACGTTGTTTGAGACCTTCAATTCCGCCCAGAACAACAGTATCTGTAGCTAGACGATTTTGTCCACCGAGAATGGCATCGGTGTTGTCTGGTTGAAGTTTTGACATACTGGTGGAGATCGAGTTACGAATATTATTCCCAATCCATTGCAAAACCTGACATGGTTGCGAAAAAGGCAACTGACAAGACGGAATCTGCTGGAGTTAGGTGGTTTTGAGTTGAGATTGCTGGAATCGATCGAAGATCTGTGGAAGCAATCCAAAATCCAAAATCAATTTAGATAATCTGACAACTCTCTAACTTCTGAACGATCTCTGATAGCATTTTACACCCCACCCAAAAATCACCCAAACCCCAACCCATCCCAGCTCCATTACGCGGTAAATGTCCGGCTGGTGCATTGAGATTGAATTGCACATCATTCCAGTGTAGCCAACGATCGTTAACGTACCAACCTGTCATCGTGCCAAACCGACACCAGGCATTCCAATCTGGTTCGGATGTGCCACCAACACTGCGCCAAATTCTGGCTTGAACGCTCGATCCAAAGCGATCTTCACTATAAGTCCGCCAAAGATTGTCGATGGTTCGCCAGTGGGGACAGCTAATGTTAGCTAGATCTTCTACCCGCAAAAAACCTGCTGTTTGTCGTTCACATAGCTCCAACATTACGCGCTGAGTTTCTAGATCCGCTGCTTGCCATTTCTGCTGTTGAAGTAATGATTGTAAATCGACAGTATATCTACTCAGATTTCCCAAAACTAACCCATCTACTGGTGCTTGAGATCGATCGCTTTGTCCTCCAAGTACAACATCATATTTATCTGGTTGTTTTTCTGACATGCTTATAGAGATCGCGTTAATGTTACTATATCCAGATAACTTGTTTTCTATTAACTAGCGATCGGACGTAGCCAAAACAACTGAAAGGGGAATTATGCTAAACTTCATTTTCTATAATATTCTTTAAACTCTCGGTAGTAAACAAAGCATGTCTCAGAAAGTGTACTTTTTGAGACATCCCCATAACGTGTGTCTCTTTCAATGTCTCAAAATGCCATTCTCCGATCGTCTAAGGAGTAATGATACTCTCTCAAAGCTACGGCTGTCTTTTGTTGTACGATAGTTCAAAACAGCGATCCATCAATTCACCCCCAGATTCGCAGGAACGGTAATGCGATATTTTGGATCTAGCCGTCCGCCACTGACGATCGATCGATTGCCCACGCCAAGATCGATCTCGTTAACATCCAACCGCTCGAACCACGGATGCTGGTGCTGCTCTGCCAAATACAAGAACAACCGCCGCACCTTAATCGAATTGCAAGCAGCAAGCAATGACTGCACCAATCGCGGACGCAGAGTAACTAAACCCTCCATCAATAACCACGCTTCCTCAACTGATTGGATCTGAGGCACCAGATACAGCATTTCTAAACTGGCACGTTCTGGAGTAGAAATATTAATCGCTAAATCTCCCAACCGCCGCTCGGTTAAACCCAGCAAGGGCGATCGATCGAACAAATTGGTAGTGAAATACTGAAGTTGCCATACCTCTGCTTGTTGGCGCAGCCAATGCGGTAACTTCACCCCCGTCGTGCCAAACAACATCACCGCTTGTCGCTCTAGGGGAAGAAAGTGACCGTATCCAACTAATTCCAGGGCTGTCTTGCCACCAGGATGGATCGCTAACCCTAATTGTTGTTGCACCGCCCACAAACCACCACTCCAATCGTAAGTATCGCCAACTTTGACGAACGCGCCCCTACCGATCGATTGCAACCAATTGCTCTGACAGTAGCCCGCAATCGCGCTCGGCGAAAAGCCCTGTTGGGATAACCAAGTCGCCGTGTAGACTGCACCTGGTTGCCAATTGACGAGGAGATTATTTAATTTTGTACCTTTTGATATACTCATACTATATAAATTAGCATGAAAACAAATCAAGTGAATGCATACCTGACAGTCTCAATCGCGCAGACTAAATCCGATCGACCCTGTGCTTGAGAAATTACCACCATTTTGGCAAAATAGTAATAGTGTTCTATTTTAACTCTCAGCAATCCGTTCGATGAAAAGTAAACACATCCCCATGTCAGTCGAAGAGTTTGAATTGATGGAACACCCTTTCGGTTGGAAGGCTG
>JANOXZ010000460.1:0-4059 GCA_031418695.1 Synechococcales cyanobacterium VAR_35_metabat_10 | reverse complement strand
TTGATAGGCACTTATTGGTTCCCGAATCAACCGGATATATAGGTGACGGAAAGTAGATTTAATCACTCGGGGCAGAGCAAAATCGATCGGCATCAGGGCTTCTGGTAGTTTCCAGTCAGCAAACTGTAAATCTGCTGGACGAGACAAGGGAAATTTGATTTCCGCTAGTTCTGGGGCATAACCCAATCTTTGTGCAGCCGCTGCCGTAGGTACTAAGCTGGCATCGATGTTCAGTAATTCCAGCATCGCTGCATCCAGAGCAAAGACGTTGGCCGAGGCACCTAATACTCCTAAAGCCCGAGGTTCACCGTTGCTGGGGCCGTTGCCTTCGTGACCGATAATGCCATCGATGATGGTGAGGTCTGGATCGATCGCCTTGGCGGTGGCTACTAACATTTCACCAAATTTATCGGCATCTTTGCCAGCGCTCATGTGCCACCAGGCTTTCATTTTGCCCGGTACGCAGCCAAATAAGTTTTTGACTCCCAGGGTCATGGTGAGCTGAACGTGGGATTTTACTTTGGGTAAGTTGATCACCACGTCGGCGTTCATGGCTTCTTTGCTCAGCAGTAAGGTATCAAAGTTCTCGCTTTCGGTGCCGTAGCGCTGGCCATGGAACTCCACAACTGGTAAACCGACTCTTTCCATCATGGGCAAATAACCGTTGTTTTTGGCTACGCCCAGGGCGCTACCGAAGGCGGGGCTATCACCAAAAAATGGTTGACCGCCAGCTTCTTTGACCAACTGGGCTACGCATTCTACGATCTCGGGGCGGGTGACGCATTCTTTAGTGGGGCGGGCACCAGTGAGCAGGTTGGGTTTGAGCAGTACTCGCTGACCGGGTTTAACGAAGGCTGTCATGCCGCCTAAGGGGGCGAGGAGGGCTTCGATCGATTCTCGTAAGGCACTTGGTTCGTAGCTGGTGGCAGCCAGTAAGCTAACGGTAGAAAGCATAGTCTAGGGGTGATAGTTTTTCTTATTTTAACTAATTGGGGTTGGCTCTACCTTTTTTTCATTGCTCAGGCAGATTTACTAGAAAAACTAATTCTTCTTCACGTTCATAAATCTTGTGGATTTATACCCATTTCTTGTAGTTTAGCAGCCAGTCGATCGGCTCGCTGTTTTTCATTATCAGCTCTTTGCTTTTCTACCTCAGCCCGTTCTTCTCCAGACAGCAGTAAGTTGCCGTTACTATCCCACCAGCGTAACCAGGGCAAAGTTTGATTATCTACTTTTCCTTGCCAGATCCCTAACTCTACACCCAGAGGTGGGATGGGATAATGTCCGCGACTGTTGGGTGTTACTAATTGATAGCGCTGAGCCAACAATTCATAAACTTCAACTGATGCTTTCTTGACTTCATAAATTGCATAGAAGGGGATGCGCACCGCCTGTTCGTAGACCCAAAACTTGCCAGCTTTGGCTTCTGCACTCAAAAATGGCGAAGTGGCATCTCGTTCTTCGGAGCCATCACCAGAGACAAACTCAATGGCGATTAAAGGTGCAACGACTTCTTTCCACATTACATAGGAGCGCCGATATTGACCATCTAGCAAGGGAGCCACGTTAGGGACATAGAACCAGTCAGGTGCTTCTGCTCCCCGCTCTGGGGGATCAACTAATCGCCAGTAGATGCCAGAGTCTTGGCCAATGCAGTAACGTTCATCTAGATGCAGTTGCTCTAGGATAGGCCGAATTGAACTGGTCAGCAAAATACTTTGAGGATGCTCTTGAAAATTTTTTACAAAAGTACCGTCTGACTCTGGTAACTGGGTATGGTCTGGTAGTGACAGCGTAGGCGGTGATTGAGCGATGGTCATGGAAATGCCTGCAAATTCAAAAAACCTTTGGCTGATTATAGCAAATTGATTTAAATTTTTTTGGTTTTAACGTGCAGCCGGGAAGTCCCGCGCTCATCCGAAGCGGATAGAGCGTCGGGATGAAAGGCGATCAACTAACAAAATTGATATTTTGCGACGATTGTTAGATGAATACTCTGAGCAGTTAGCTGATGACTTTGTTGTGGTAACAGAAAGACAGGTACGATTTGCGAGATCACAATCTTAAAGTTGATGAGAAAATTAAAGTTTGCTCAATGCCTTCTTTTCTAACTCTGATCAATCGTGTCAACATTCTTCAAGTATATTAAAATATTCTAGCAGTTTGTCGGAGTGAAACCCCAAAAGCCTTATCCAGTAAGCAGTGCCTTGCAAAGCCTTGATCGTCGCAATCTAGTGGCAGCCAGCATCACAGATTATTACCCCGATAGGCTACGAGTTAAAAAAAATCTGAGCAGAATTGTAGTCAAGTAAATACTAAAATAATAATGTCAAATTCAGAGTCTGATAAAAATAGAGAATTGCTTCGATCAGGCGAAATTGTCCTGCAGCTTCCCGTTGAACCAGTTTCTTTACAAGCTAGTCGAAAAAAGAAGGAGGTGATTACCTCTGAAATTCGCCAGATAACCAGTGACTTTAGCTTTATTTTAGTTGAAGATGTTCAAATTGACATACTGTGGCAAATCCGTGAGCAAAATCGTTATGAGTCTAATTCGTCGCCTGATGTCGATAATATATTAAAGCCCATACTAGATGCTCTCTGTGGCCCAAGCGGTATTCTTATAGATGATTGCCAAGTTCAAGCTGTATCTTGCCATTGGATTGACTGGAGTCGTAGTGAGCAACAAATTACCATTAGAATTAAAATGATTGATGATAGTGGATGGACTCTGAAAAAGGGACTTGTTTTTGTCCATATGGGGAAAGGGTTATGCTATCCAATTCACTTAGATAAATATGCATTAAATATGCTGGAAAGTTTTGAGAGACAAATGGTGATGAGTGAAAAACGTTTGGCTGATGGTTTTGGCTATTATAATGCGCGAAGGATGAGATCTGTCCAGAGGGTATTTCATATCTCAAAACTCCAAGGATTTGAGATATTTAAGATTGCTGATCTAAAACCCTTATTACTGGATAAGTATAATGAGGCTGAATCCTAATGAATTTAAATCAACGGTGTAGTTACTAGTATTACCAAGTTGTTCAGTTAGAGTAGAGATAATGCATAGCTTCTAAAATCAGAATCTTTAGTATAAAACTGTGGGAAGCTATCATATAGCGGTTCCGGCTCGAATGCGGTGTAAGTAATTGTTGTCTAGCAAGACTTAGAGTCGCCTAAATTCATTTCATCCGAGACGGAACCGCTATATATCCCGATCCTCTTTAGTTAATGTTGTACTATCAGGTATTCCCAGCTCTGGAGGATTACGGCGAGGACAACTTCGGATTCTTTCCAGAATTTCTGCTGTACTGTGAGTTTGTTCAGCAGTGCTGCTTTCGATAGAGGAGTTTGTCTGCTGCAATATTTGAATGACTGTTTCATTCAGGTTAATGTTTTGAGTCGTGGCAAGACTTTGCAGATACTCAGGAAGATCTTCAATTTGCAGGGTAGCCATAGTAATTTTATGAATTTATTACAAAAGTTCAAGGAAGCTGAAGTGAATCTATACTAATAGATTGTATTATTGGCTAAGATTAGATTGTGATTGGCAGAGTTGGCTGAGTAGTTCTGCTTCGGTGGGAAGATACAGTTGATAGCGACTAGCAAATATTTGCTGCTGATCAGATCCCAACGTGTATTTTACAACTGCCTCATTTTTGTCAGAACAGAGAATAAGGCCAAGAGTTGGGTTGTCTCCTGCGGTAAGACGCTCTCGATCGAAGTAATTAACATATAGCTGAATTTGTCCCAGATCACCGTGGGTAAGTTTGCCAACTTTCAAATCAATCAAAATATAGCATTTGAGAATAGAGTGATAAAAAACCAGATCAATATAAAAATGATCGCCATCTAAAGTAATTCGTTCTTGGCGTTTCACAAAAGCAAAGCCCTTGCCAAGTTCCAGCAGAAATGTTTGCACTGCCCGTTCGCTCATTTTGAAAAAGGGTGAAGTAATTAAGTCTTACGGGGCTTGAGATGTAGGTGATAAATAGATTCTGGCAATTTCAGCATAGAAAGTATCTGTCGGTGGAGGGTGGAAAGATTCGTGACAGAGAT
>JANOXZ010000459.1:0-5202 GCA_031418695.1 Synechococcales cyanobacterium VAR_35_metabat_10 | reverse complement strand
GCTTTAGTCTTTCCTGATCTTCGGTATTCATATACCACCTCTGGTTTTACTGCTATTTCTCTATTCTAATTTTTCTCTGTAGAAAGTCACACGCACCCCTGATGAAGATTGGACTGAATTTTCCTTACAAGGCTTAAATCGAGCTTATGGTGATGATGAACCAGATTATGGAGAGGTAGAAGCAGAAGGAGTCGTGATCTAAACAAATGAACGATTGAGGTTGTTTTCTGCTCTGCATCGGGATTTCAGCGCAAATCTAGAAAGGTGACAGTAGCCACTGAAGATGTCAGAATATGGAGGATTACGATCCTTTATATATGTTGCTGACATTCAAATGAAGCAAAAAATCGCCAACAGTCCATTTTTCGATCGGCTCTATCACCCCGATCGACCCGTTATCGTCTTCGATGGCGCAATGGGAAGCAACCTGCAACTTCAAGACCTCACCGCCGCCGACTTTGGTGGCGAAAAATACGAAGGCTGCAACGAATACCTCGTCCACACCAAGCCCGAATCTGTTGCCATTGTCCATCGTGCCTTCTTGGCAGCCGGAGCCGATGTCATCGAAACCGATACCTTCGGTGGCACCTCGTTGACTTTAGCTGAGTATGACCTGGCAGACAGAGCTTATGAACTCAACAAAACCGCCGCAGAACTAGCCAAAAAAGTTACTGCCGAATTCACCACCCCCGAGAAACCACGCTTCGTTGCTGGTTCGATCGGTCCCGGCACCAAACTACCTTCGATCGGCCATATCGATTACGACACATTAGAAACGGCGTATGCCGAACAGGCTAGGGGCCTGTTGGACGGCGGAGTCGATCTCTTTTTAGTCGAAACTTGTATGGACGTGCTGCAAATTAAAGCAGCCTTGAACGGCATCGAAACTGTGTTTGCCGAACTCGGAAGGCGGATTCCCTTGATGGTTTCAGCCACTTTTGAAGAAATGGGCACCATGCTCGCGGGTTCCGATATCACTGCGCTGGTAACAACTCTGGAGCCTTACTCGATCGATATCCTGGGGCTAAACTGTGCCACTGGTCCCGATCTGATGTCGCCCCACATTAAATATTTGTGCGAAACATCGCCCTTTATTGTTTCTTGTGTACCCAATGCTGGTTTGCCAGAAAATATTGGCGGCCATGCTCACTATAAACTTACGCCGATCGAACTAAAAATCGCAGTCATGCGCTTTGTAGAAGACTGGGGTGTGCAGGTCATTGGAGGCTGTTGTGGTACTAGTCCTGCCCATATTCAACAACTGGCTGCAATTGCCCAAGAAGTCCAGCCCAAGAAACGTGAACCGGCTTATGAGCCTTCCGCTTCTTCGTTGATGACTTCCCAAAGCTACTTCCAAGAAAACTCCTTCTTAATCGTGGGCGAAAGATTGAACGCCAGCGGCTCTAAGAAATGTCGAGATTTGCTGAATGCCGAAGACTGGGATGGCCTGGTTTCCTTGGCGCGTGCCCAGGTGAAAGAAGGGGCGCAAGTTCTAGATGTGAACGTAGACTACGTGGGTCGTGATGGTGTGCGGGATATGCGCGAGGTGGTTTCGCGGGTAGTCAATAGCGTCAATTTACCTTTGATGCTCGATTCTACCGAGTGGGAAAAAATGGAAGCTGGCCTGAAAGTGGCTGGCGGTAAATGCTTGATCAACTCCACTAACTTTGAAGATGGCGATGAGCGTTTCTTTAAAGTGCTGTCCTTAGCAAGAAAATATGGCGGCGGCGTGGTGATTGGGACGATCGATGAAGATGGCATGGCGCGGACTGCCGAGAAAAAGTTTGAGATTGCTCAACGGGCTTACCGTGCAGCAGTGGAATATGGCATTTCGCCTCAAGAAATCTTCTTTGATACTTTAGTATTGCCAATCTCTACCGGGATTGAAGAAGACCGAGCAAATGCGCGGGAAACCATCAAGGCGACTAAAACTATCCGTGAGAATCTACCGGGATGCCATGTCATTCTGGGCGTTTCTAACGTTTCTTTTGGTCTGAACCCAGCTTCCCGGCAGGTGCTGAACTCGGTGTTTCTCCATGAAGCTATGGCTGCGGGCATGGATGCGGCGATCGTCAGTGCCAATAAAATCTTGCCGATGGCGAAGATTTCCGCTGAGCATCAGAAAGTTTGCCAAGATCTGATCTTCGATCGCAGAGAATTTAAAGACACTATCTGCACCTACGATCCACTGGGGGCTTTGACCACCATGTTTATGGGGGTCAGCACCAAAAAAGATAAAGTGGTTGACGATAACCTGCCGATCGATGAAAAGCTCAAAAATCACATCATTGATGGCGAACGCCTGGGCTTAGAAGACAACCTGAAAAAAGCGATGGTCGATCATCCACCTCTGACTATTATTAATAGCTTCTTGCTGGATGGCATGAAGGTGGTGGGTGAATTGTTTGGTTCTGGCCAGATGCAGTTGCCTTTTGTGTTGCAATCTGCCGAAACCATGAAGGCTGCGGTGGCTTTCCTCGAGCCGCACATGGAAAAATCTGAAAGCGGCAACAATGGCAAGGGGACTTTCTTGATCGCCACAGTTAAAGGTGATGTTCATGACATCGGCAAAAACTTGGTAGATATTATCCTCTCTAACAACGGCTATCAGGTGCTGAATATCGGCATTAAACAGCCAGTGGAAAATATCCTGGAAGCCTACAAGAAGCAGCCAGTGGACTGTATTGCCATGAGTGGCCTATTGGTGAAATCTACGGCTTTCATGAAAGAAAACTTAGAAGTCTTCAACAAAAATGGCATTACTGTTCCAGTAATTTTGGGCGGAGCGGCTCTGACACCCAAGTTTGTCTATGATGACTGCCAAAAGGTCTATAAAGGCAAAGTGATCTACGGCAAAGATGCCTTTGCTGACTTGAACTTTATGGATCAGCTCATGCCCGCTAAGGCGCAGCAGCAATGGAGTGATGATGAGGGATTCACGGGAGAATTCGCTAAGTACAATCCCAAGTTGGAAAAAGTGATCGATAACTCACCCAAACCTGAGAAATCAGCAGTAGAACCAGTGGTCATCGATACCAAGCGCTCTGAGGATGTGGAGTTGGATCTAGCCAGACCAACACCGCCTTTCTGGGGCACCAAGATCTTGCAGCCCGCTGATATTCCGATCGAGGAATTATTCTGGCACCTAGATCTCCAAGCCCTCATTGCTGGTCAATGGCAGTTCCGTAAACCCCAAGATCAAACCAAGGAAGACTACGAAGCTTTCAAAGCTGAAAAAGTCTATCCCATCTTAGAAAGCTGGAAAGCCAAGCTGCAAGCTGAAGAATGGCTGCATCCCCAGCTCGTCTACGGTTACTTCCCCTGCGTCGCCGAAGGCAATAGCCTCCATGTCTATGATCCAGCAGTAATCGAACAAGGCTTGACTCCCCAAGCTGCCAAACCAGCAGTTACCTGGGAATTCCCCCGCCAGCGTTCTTTAAGAAGACTATGTATCGCTGATTTCTTCCGCCCCATTGCCGAGAATCAGTTCGATGTCTTCCCTCTCCAGGCCGTCACCATGGGCGAAATCGCCACCACCAAAGCCAAAGTGTTGTTCGATGCCAACAATTACACCGAATATCTCTATTTCCACGGGATGGCGGTGCAGATGGCCGAAGCCTTGGCCGAATGGGGTCATGCCCGCGTGCGTCGAGAGTTAGGCTATGGAGACTTAGAGCCAGACAACATCCGCGATATGTTGGCACAGCGCTACCAAGGTTCCCGCTATAGCTTTGGCTACCCAGCCTGCCCCAATGTGATGGATCAGGTGCCGCAGCTCAATCTGCTTAAAGTAGAACGGATTGGCATGTCGATCGATGAAAGCGAACAGCTCTACCCAGAGCAATCCACAACGGCATTGATGGTCTACCATCCCAAGGCTAAGTACTTTAGCGCATAGGTATCGATTGCTACACTAACCTCTGATTATGGTTTGGTCTGTGTAGTATAGATAAAAATCTCTCCTCGCAATTCGCTGCCTAAGACTAATACAAAATGCTGAGTTTTGGGTCGATAATTGCGTTGATTTGTTAGTAAATTAATGCAGCAATTAGTATATCTGCTGATGTCTAACTCCCTGGCAGTAACGCTTGTGGTAGATAACCCGCTGCATAGTAGTCTCTCTTTACTTGTATTAAACCTCCATCTATATGGAGGATTTTTTTGTTTGTGGGGAACTTTCCCACAAGTATTACAGTCAGGACGAAGAAGTGATTCACAAAGTTCGGGTCACATCGGTTGTCAGACTGATGCAAGCGAGCAATACCTAGTTCGCAAAATGTCATTGGCATTTTGTTTGATTGATGTAAGCTTAATGTTGCATTATCAAAATTAGGTATGTATCATCAACAAAAACTGATAAGTCAAATCGCTGCTCTCAAAGCTAAGAATTGATGATAAATTTGAAGAACACAAGCAATGCTATCTAAATTGAAAGATTGCTGAACACCTTGTGACATACAAGTTTAGCCAGACCTTTTTTGTTCCTCAAGCAGTAATTCTTAAATACTCCAAAATTTCTTTTTAGAGGTTTCAGGAATACCAAAATGCAGCTTGTAGCTTAAATCATGCACAGAGAGAACTCAAACACGATGTTGCTCTTCAGTGTTAGTCAAGTCAACTAGATTGGGAGTTCAACATCATGTCATTACGCAATCTATCCTGTGGCTTACTCACTCTGGTTTCTCTTGCTGGCGCTCCCGCCTTTGCTCAAAACACTGGTATTACGATCAACAATGATCAAAACACCGTGATTACAGGTAACGGCAATAACGCTCAGAACAACAGTAACCAGTCGGTTCGGGATTCTAGAGGAAGTAGAAACACCGGCGACACAGGTGTATCAGTCAACAACAAACAAACCTGCGATATTCTTGGTAACAATAACAGTTGCACCAACAACAGTACGCAGTCAGTTGACCTTCGGCGCGGTCGCAATCGCTAAAACGCCGTCAAATAGCTCAGCCCAAATAAATTAACCTCACTCTTTTGGAGAACATCATGTCTTTACGCAATATTTCGATCGCATTAGCTTCCATAGTAGTTTTAGCCGCTGCTCCTGCATTCGCTCAAGACGCAGCAAGGTAATTGGCGAGACGACGTCACAACACGGGATATCAACAACGGCGTTCTTGAAACAGGTCTGTTCAATGAGGTCAACATCATTGGTATTCGAACGCAGCTCAAGTACAACCCAATAACTGG
>JANOXZ010000458.1:0-8482 GCA_031418695.1 Synechococcales cyanobacterium VAR_35_metabat_10 | reverse complement strand
ATTGGATTGATTCATATTGCACCTTCTTACCTAAAACAACTTCATTATAACTACCGGAGTTTAATATACATCCTTTATCTAGCTGATATATGCGATCACAATGCTCGATCGTACTCAGACGATGAGCAATAATAATCATGGTCTTGATGCCACTCAATGATTTGATTGCTTCGGTTACTAAGCCTTCTGTTTCATTATCCAACGCAGCAGTGGCCTCATCAAAAACTAGAATTTCTCGTTCATGATAAAGTGCTCTGGCGATGCCAATTCTTTGACGTTGACCACCAGATAATAGTACGCCACGCTCTCCAACCATCGTATTGAGACCATTTGGTAGGTTATCGATCAGCTCTTCAAGCTGAGCCGCTAAAATTGCCTTTTTTAACCTTTGACTATCAATTAAATGCTCAGGAACACCAAATGCGATATTCTTTTCAAGAGTGTCATCTACTAAAAATATTGATTGAGGGACGTATCCAATCATATTTTGCCAAGCTCTTAAATCTGTGTAAATAGATGTACCATCTACTCTAATATCTCCGTTCTGAGTTGCTAATAGACCCAAAATTACATCAACAAGGGTTGTTTTACCTGCCCCAGATTTACCGATCAAACCAATGGACTCTCCTTTCTTAATGGTTAAAGAAATTCCTTCCAGAGATTTTCTGTTGGAATTAGGATAACTGTATGTAATATTTTCTAGTGTAACACCATTTTTAAATGGCAGGATTGGCCTGTTATTTAAGTTTGAAGGTGTTAATTTTTGCTTTTCATGAGTATTGGCATTTTCTAGCTCTTTTAGATCTAAATATATTTTATCTATTGAATAAGCACTGTACCTAATACCATTGATCGAAGTAAGCAGATTTCCAACTGCCGGAAGTAGCCGGATTGAGACCAGAGCAAATACTCCAAGAGTAGCACTTAAACCCTTGGCATTTCCTTGATTAGTGGCCAAGAATAAAAAGGTGAAACCAATTAAAAAGCTGATGAGGAAAGCTTCTATTATATAGCGGGGTAAATTGCCAAAACTCAAAGCTAAACTTGCACTAGTTGCATGTTTATCTATTTGAACTTCCATCTGATCTTCAAAATATGACTCGCAGCCAATTATTTTGGTTTCTTTCAAACCACCTAGGCCATGGTTAATTACTCGCATCATTTCAATATTGGCTTCTGAACCTTGTCTTCCCCAAAGAGCAATTTTGTTTTTCAGAGAGGACATTAAAATGTAGGAGAGCAGCAAAATGCCACTGATGACGACCATCGCCATGATATTGACGTTGATTAGTAGTCCTACCAATGCTAGCGTAACCACAGCATTCGATATACTGGTGAGACCTGGTGCTATTACTCCTTGGCTAAAACGACTGGTTTCACCAATAATGTTTTGAATGAGCGAAGCACTGTTTCTATTTAAATGGAAAGTATATGGTGCCTCTAGGTATAGATTCATTAATTTGGCAGCTAATTCCCCTTGCAGTTTAAATCCAAACTCGAAAATAATTTTTTGAGAAAAGAAGCTGAGGAAAGACTTGAAGTAAAATATAGCAATTACCAAGCTGCCAAACACCATTAATAATTGGCTTTGAGAATTCAAGTTTAGCCACTTGTAAACTGAGTTGAAAAAGTCGCTCTTAGCGATCGAGTCAGGATCAGTAGCTAGGGATATGAACTGACCAACTAGCCCAGTACTAATCACTTCTATACCAGACACAAAAAGAAAGAGTACCACCATTAATACTAGGCTTTTGTACTTTCCATCAAGAATATACAATGATTTTGCGAGCTGCTTTTGCATTGAATTAACCAATCAAATGAATAAAAAGTGAGGGAATGGGGATGCAACTATTGTCTGTGTTTCCGGACTGACTATTTCATTTCATCCCCACTCTAACAACATGAAGTTTTACCGCTATTAACAATAACTAGCAGGCTCCCTCTTTAAATAATACAACTTTAATTGTTTCAAGAACTATCTTAAGATCTAGAGCTAGAGACCATTGAAGAATATAAACTGTGTCCCAATAGAAAATCTCACCAGAACTGGTGTCTTTTCTACCTTTGACTTGCCATAAACCAGTAATACCAGGTAAAACTTCGTAGCGCAGAAACCGATTTCTGTCAGATTGGTCGGCTTCTTGCATTGACAACTCATAGTCTCTAATCGCTAAAGGTCGTGGCCCGACAATGCTCATTTGTCCTTGTAGTACATTAATGAGTTGTGGTAGCTCATCTAAACTATAGTCACGTAAAAATTTGCCGAATTTAGTAATGCGTGGATCATTTTTAATTTTAAATAGCACCCCGCCTTGAACCTCATTTTGAGCTTCCAACTGTTTTTGTAGCTCGCTAGCATTATTTACCATTGTTCTGAACTTCCAGACTTGGAAACGATTGCCTTTGAGACCTACTCGATACTGCTTGTAGAAAATTGAACCTGGAGAAGAAACCTTAATTATAATAGCAATTAATACTAGTAAAGGTGATAGCATTACCAAAGCTATAGATGAAGCTATTAAGTCGAACGCTCGCTTCAACCAAAAATTAATTCCCACAAAAGGCAAAGAGTTGAATCGAGTGGTATGAATTTCTTCAATCATTTTGGTCTCAGATGCTCTTTGCGGTAGCTGCAACTCAGTAGGAACAATTCGCAGGTGGATTCCTGACGCTTTTAAGTTCCAAAATAAGATGATTTGATTGTCGATCGAATTTGGTGAACAAACAAAAACCTCACTGACTTTGCGTGCTCTTACTTGATATAAAATTTGCTCTAACTGACTTTGCATATCCCAGTTTGCTAAATCGATCACGCTGTCTACTTTGAACTGCTGAGATCGACGAAGCAGCTTTCTGACACGCTCAACATCAACTTGATGTCCAATTAGTACAATTGATTGCTGGAACAGTGGTATCCGCTTGCGGATCTGCATCATCGATAGGTAAAACAGAAATCTTGCTCCGCCAATAAAAACGAAATTTAGTGGCCATGCAGTAAGAATAACCGAATGCAAAGCCCCAAAATTTGGTTTGTAGAAAAAAGCAACAGTTAATAGAACGATTTGAGCAACAGTGAGAGATTTAAACAATTTTGCAAATCTGTTGAGTTTTTCGTCGGCTCCGTAAAATCCTGAAACAGTGAGAATACCGATGTTTACCGCTAATATAGGCAGCATTGATCTATAAATATTTAGCTCATAGCTTGCCCCACTAACAAGGTCTGCCAGTATCCATGATGCAAAAAGCATGGATATATCTAGCACAATCAAAGTAACTAGTTGCAGTCCAACTATTAAGGTTCGCCACCGCAAAGACAAGTTGGATGCGCGAATATCTAGTGCTAGGTTTGCCTTTCTGATATCTAGTGCCAAATTAGCTGCACCGATATCTTTAGTTTGCCACAAAACACCATTGGGATCGGTTTCGTTAAAATCATTCATGTGATTTCTTATACTCAAGGTGAGGATTTAGGGGTAAACGCTGATTAAAACCCGAACTTAACTCCAAAGTAGGAGCATGAAAATGGATAAAGCAGCTTGCCTGAGCCTTTTTAAAGTGGAATTCGTCAAATTTTCGATCCCTAAGATCGAATCATAAAAACAAAAGTTTTAGTATCAAATACCTCGAAATTAAAATGGCTGTTATTAGATGTACAACCGCTATAAGCTCAGGTGGTTTATTAAAGCTATGCACACAAAATAATACAAGACTTGGCTTAAAATCATTGTATATTAAGTCACAAACATGGTCTTTTGCTTAGTATTTCGTTTGTATTTGCTGACATCAGTAGATTTTTGTGGTGGAATATGCATCTTAATATTAAAACTAATTGAATTGAGCAACCTCATTGCTTGAAGTCTAAACTATGTATCATCTTGCTATGCTGGCAGCATTTAATGCCCCCTGATTTTGCACCGTACTACGGGTTTTGCTATTTGGTGATCCAACTCTACTGGCCATATTTATAACTAAACCTAACACTGTAACTCTAGATACATCCAGCATATTTAGTGAATTACGGAGATCTTCACGGTGAATTTTGCTCAGCCTTGTCACCATTAATAATCCGTCAGTTTGAGGGATCAGCAACAGGGAGTCGGCGAAGCTTAGTGGGACAGTATCATAAATAACAAGATCAAAATTATGTTTGCAAATTTCCATTAAATTTCGCATTTTGTTTGATCCCAAAAGACTGGTAGGATCCATTACAGTAGAACCAGCAGGGAGAATATATAAGCTCTCTTCTCCTGGTAACAGTTGAATTGCATCCATTAAATGGGTGTTACCGGCAATAACATCAGTTAGACCTTCTATTAAGTTATTATTCGCTGATTGCTGTGGGTTTACTTTCCTCATGTCCGCATTTACTAGCAGTACCCGCTGACCCATCGCAGCCGCAGCTTGAGCTAAGTGCAGTGCTATCGTTGTCTTTCCTTCATCTGGTAAGGAAGAACTGATTACTAAAGATTTAATAGGTGAATCTGGTCGAAGTAAACGGATTTGGGAGTTGAGAGCTCTAAAGGATTCCGTAAATGGGGAAAACTGATAACTGGTAGTGAGTTGCTCTCTACGACCTTTATGACTACTCAGTTGTTTTTTCTCTAGTTTTCTCTCTTCACTTATATCAGGAATCATACCTAAAACAGATAAATTCAGCTCCTCTTTTAAATCTTTGACTGAATAGATCACATCATTCATCTTTTCACGAAGTATAGCGATCCCGGCTCCCAGCAGAGAACCTATGCTGAGACCTAATAGTAAGTCTTTGACCAAACCAGATGATGACACTGGTTTGACCGAAGGAGGAGCGATCAATTCCCACGGAATTTCTTGCCGAGCGGCATTGATCATTAGCTCTTCACGCTTTTGTAAGAATTTACTGAGCTGCTCTGTTGCCGTTTTTAGCCGTCTTTGTAAGTTCTCATATTGACGAGATATAACCGGAAGCTGACCTGTTTGAATTGATAGTTTTTGGCTGGCCAAGTTTAAGCCATTTAACTTAGCTTCTAAAACCTGTACCTGGGTAGCAGCACCTATAAACTGTTTGCTAAGCTCTTGTCGTAGACCATTTTGATAAGGTAACGCCTGTACATTTGTGGTTCTTTGGGACAAGTTATTACCCAGTGCTGCGCCAGCTTGCTGTTGGACTAATGGCAGTAGTCGTGCTCTTTTTTCACGTAATAAGACCATTTTGGGGTTTTCATCGGTTAAATTTGCAGATTGGGTTTGCAACTCTACATCAATATCTTGTAACTGTTTGACTAACTGTTGGTATCCGGGCGCTTCGCTTAGTACAGATGCCGCTTCAGCATCATTTGGCTGTAGTTGCAACTGCTTTTCTAGGGAGTTATAAAGTTGTCTGGTTTTGGCTAGTTCGATCTGGGTGGTCATTAGCTCTTGTTGAACATTTCCATTTTGAGATCCGATCTGAGAACCCATCGTAACTGGATCAATTAACTGATTTCTCTCACGAAAACTCTGTAAGGCTATTTCTAACTCACGAACTTGAGATTGGATCTTAGGTAGCTGAGAATCTACAAACTGCATAGCTCGTCGCACATTAGTTTGCCGTTCAGTCAGACTATATTGAATATACGCACGAGAAAGGAGGTTCATCACCTGTTTGGTTTCATTTGACGCACCAGAAACGTACTTTACTTCTAGTATCTTGGTGTCTGCTTGTTCTTTAAATCTATTGACCGTTAAAGCGCCTCTCAGTTTCGGATAAGAAGTTTCCGGATAAGAAGCCTGAAGCTGTTGCACGACTGGAAGTAATGTCTTGTCACTCAACAGTATCTGGATCTGGGTTGGATAATCTAATGTAATTTTTGAGTTGGCACTATTGAGATCTTGCTCCTCTATGCTGGTTTGATTGCCTTTCAATGACGAAACTACCTGACCTTCTGCAGTAGCAGGTTCAATCAAAATCTTAAAGCTGCCCTCATAAGCCGGTGGCCGACTTCTATTCCAGGCGATCGCTGCACCCGCCATCAAAATGTTGACTAATATAATGATCCAAATCTGTCTTTGGAGAGTCTTAACGACTCGACCCAGATCGAGTCCCCCTTCTTCTAAGTTGTTTCTGCTTACGACAGTAGCGGGCATGATTGTCGAGGGTGCTGAAAAACTCAAAGTATTAGGATGCACTTGATTTTGTTGTATCTGCCCATGATGCTGGTTTTCTCCCTCAGGACTTAATCGTCTTTTTCCATCAGTGTTCATATAGTTGGTTGCGTGCTTCTTGAGTTCTTTAAGATTGTCTTGAAGTGTAAGTTATTTAAATTGACAGCCTATGTTCACATCTCACCAAAAAAGACATTTTGTACACAGAGGCTGTATGGTCGGACAGAGATAGATTACTGCATTGTAAAAATATGTGAACTGACTAGATCCTATCTTGGCATTTGAGTGAATGTCGTATCATACGGTACCTATTTGATACTTTTTGAGCGAAAAAGTATCAAGCTTAACAAACTGGTAGTTGCCATCGCTCGTTCAATGAACTATTGTAATCGTGTGATCCAAATTTGGTTGTCATGTGATCTAAGTTCGGTTACTATGTGATTCAAGTCCCGTCGTCAAAGAGGCTTTTTGGCAATACACATAATTGATTGTGCTGATTCTCGGGCATCCGGATCTATTCCTGAGAGTCGTTGTGCTAGCCTTCTCTTCCAAGGCATTTTTCCAATAGATCCAGCTAACACCTCAATACCCAAATCATGATTGTGGGGAAAAATATCCACTTCAAAACCAAGCGGCTCAAGAGTTTTGTAGTAAATCTCAGGTGTTATTCCATCACCCGGTTTATTATTATGCGTTTCGGTTGCTTGTCGAGCTATACGATACTCTGGTGAAAGATAGTATTTGCTACGGATGATCCAGTAGAAGGAAAAGCGCACCTCGCGCAAGAGCAGTCCAAAGCCTTTAAGGCTTAATGCTGTGCTCTGGGCATCTTTGTCAGTTACTAGTATCCCTCCAGGCTTGACGAGCCTTGCTGCTTCGGCTAAAGTTTTGGCCATATCATCGCAATGATGAATGGTGGCGTTGGCAACCACTAAATCTGCACAACCATCAGCTAATGGCAGATTTTGGGCATCGGCTAGCAAGGGCATGTACCCACATTCTCTGGCCATTTTTAAAGCTCCGGGTGAAATATCGACTCCAATGAGCGCTTTGGGTGAACCACCAACTGTTGCGTATAGGTTGCCGGGGCCACATCCAATATCTATTACCACTTTGTTGTCCCAACTACCTGTTGCTGCCTGCCAGCGCTCTCTAAATATATCACTACGATGACTAGTCTCAAAGTATTCTTTGCCCCAGACGGGATGCCCGAAAAAATAGCTATTTGCTGCCATAGCAGAACTAAATCGAGGAATGTCTGATGCGAGGAGATCATCTGCGTTGACGCAAACAGTAGCGTCTGGAGACAGAAATGGCTCCAGCATAGCAATTGAAGGGTTAGATGTTTTCATTAACTTGATCCTTGTTTGTTATGGTAAAGATTATTTGGTAAAGAAAAATATCTCCCAACGAGGTTATTATATTGGATTGTATATAACTGTTTGGTATGTTACTTTACGTCATTCTTTTTCTGTCTAAAGTAGTTGTATCTAAGTCATTATGCAGGTTGTGTAGCCTGTGCTACACAACACCGAATTTGGCGTATTAGGATACAAAATAATAGTTTGACTATTAAAAAATGAGCGCTTTTGTATAATATTATATATTTTTGTTTTTTGGAACAGGTTAATGTATATGCAAGTTCTGTTCAGTTGGGATTGTTGCATCACCTTCAAAACTCTGGCTCATTCCTAAATTCCTGCGAATCTATATTTTTACTATGCAGCTTGTTTTTCAAACAAATACCTTATTAGGTGGTGTTATGCCTGAGTCAATCGCGTTTATTATGTGTACTGAAGGAGGTGGACAGCTTGAAAAAGAGTCTCTTTTGATGGTTGAAAGTTTCCGCAAATTTGCTGGTGGTTTTCAAAACTCTCAAATTTATAGTTTCCAAGTGCGAGAAAATAGTGATGTCTCGCAGGAAACCATTGATAAGTTAGCAGCAATGGATGTTAAGCATCAAAAGGTTGTGCTGAACACTAAGTATCCAAACTACCCACTGGCTAATAAACCTTTGCTCTGTGCCTATGCTGAGCAGGCGATTGACGCTGATATCTTAGTCTTTTTGGACAGTGATTTAGTGTTCTTCTCAGAGCCAAAGGAATTCTTGCTGCCAGCAGAGTATGACGTAGGTATTCGACCTGAGCATCATAAAATGATTGGTTCGGAAGGTTCATCTGATCCTAATGAAGAGTACTGGATGCGGCTTTATGGCATTGCTGGAGTGAAGAATATTGATAGATTTGTTACAACAACTGTAGATCAGCAAAAAATCAGAGCTTTCTGGAATTCTGGGGTGGTTGCGGTCAGGCGAAAGTTGGGAATCTTCACTGCTTGGAAAAACACGATCGAGCAGCTT
>JANOXZ010000457.1:0-2066 GCA_031418695.1 Synechococcales cyanobacterium VAR_35_metabat_10 | reverse complement strand
CGCCATCCCAATCCGCGTTCCGCCGAACCGACAAGAAAGTAAAACATCACCACTGCATACCCGTGCCAACCCAGAGTTCCCCAGATAATTACCCCCAACCCCCAGGCATGAATTACACCAGCGGTAGTTAGCAATTTTTTGGGGATAATTGTTGCGACTAATAGTAAAATTGAATTCAATCCGATCGCCACAAACCACGGATTATTCATCAATGTATTTAACATTCTTACTCTGTGTCCTCTGTCTTGATGCGCTGTCTTGTCTCCCTTTTTACGTCGGGGAACCCGACGGGCGGGAGCCGCTTTTTACGTCGGGGAACAAAGGCGTGCGAGCATCGCTGCGTCTCTGCGGTTGAATTAAAATGAGCGAATTTATCTTTCACATAGCATTCCCGATCAAAAATATTCCAGATACCAAGAAATTCTATATTGATGGTTTAGGCTGTACAGCAGGTCGGGAGACGAATAGTTCAATTATTTTAGACCTGTACGGACATCAACTAGTTGCACACATGACCAAGAAATCATTACCAGTCCAAACTGGGATTTATCCTCGTCACTTTGGGATTGTTTTTACTACTTTAACTGATTGGCAAACATTACTCGATCGAGCAACCTCCCAACAGTTGAAATTTTATCAATCCGCCCACCACCGATTTTCTGGTGAGATTACCGAGCACCGCACGTTTTTTCTCGCCGATCCTTTCGCAAATTTATTAGAATTCAAATATTATACCCATCCCGCAGCTATCTTTGGCGCACAAGAGTTTACTCAAATTGGCGATTTGACAGGTTGAGTGAGAGCATCCGCGATTGCATCGAGACAACGTTGATCGAATACCATCAGTGGATGAGTAAGAACTGGTAACACGATCTCGGTACCAATTCCCAGTTGAGAGCTACTCGGCGGTAAAATTATCAGATCGAAAGGTGTCCAGAGAGAAGTAAAGTTGAGCTGATTTAAGCTATCCACATCTCGATGGAGATCTATCATAAACTCATGACCAGGACGCATTTGGACACAGCCAGGACGGAGGGAAAAGTACGCAGCTAAAGTACCGTGATGGGGTGTTGAGATCGAAATAAATCTCTGTACGCGATTGATTCCCCCCAATCGCTGAAGATAATAACGACTGACCAAACCTCCCATACTAAACCCAACAATATCAATGTGTTGATGAGGCCCAAAAGTTTGATTGACTAAATCTGCTACCTGTTGAGCTAAGACTTCTAATTTAGCATCTCCATTATTTGGGGTCAGGTCAATGTCGTAAACTTGGCAGCCTAAACTGCTTAGATGACTGGCAATTCTTCGCATCTTATGACTGGTGTCTGTTACGCCATGCACCAACAGCACCGGATTACGAGCACACAGGGGCGACTCTGCTCCTGCATCGTTCTCTAATGCTGACAATGAGATTTTCGGTAAACTAGAATTTTTTTGTGGCTCGACCATGATCTCGGCTGTATAGACTGGTCTCGATTTTAGATCTACCACTGCCGATTTCCTGATGCTGGAGTGACAGTTTATCAACTGTCTCAAAACTGTAACCAGCAAAGGTTGAGTAAAGTTTTGTTAAACTTTGTAATTCGCTCTTGCGCTTGCCTTTGGTCAAAATTGATAATTCTATTTATCTATATCTAAATTGAAAAAATAATTCATCGTGTTTAAAAAATTCTTTGGTAAAAAAAATGAAGGCTTCTATCTCCAACTAGAAGATGATACCAATTCACCAAAACCACCAGCTAAAGCTAAATCTCAACCCTCTGCTACTGAGCAGGAAGCCAAAGTATCAGTTGAGCCAGTCCCACCTATCACTCCACCAGCTCAGTCCACCGCTAAGTCAGATGTAAAGGCTGACAAAGAAGCTGCCGTATCCAAGGCCGCTGCAGCTAAAGCAGCTACGGAAAAAGCCCGTGCTGATGCCGAGGCAGCCGAGAAAAAACGTAAGGTGGAAGCTGAAGCTGAGGCAAAACGCAAAGTGGAAGCCGATGCTGCGGCAGCAAAAAATCGTGTCGCCGAAGATGCCGAAGCAAAACGCAAGGCCGCTGCTGACGCAGCAGATG
>JANOXZ010000456.1:0-2026 GCA_031418695.1 Synechococcales cyanobacterium VAR_35_metabat_10 | reverse complement strand
TCGCCGCCTCGAGCCGCCGAAACGGCCAAAACGGCATTGCCCATCGCGATGGTGTAGGGACTGTGGACCATGAACATGGCCCCCTCCCCCATCACGATCTAGATTGCCAAATCCAGATAAGGTTTAACAAATGGAACGCTTAACTCACACATTCAAGCATATTGGGCGATTTCGGAAGACAGAGGCTACGTCAACGAGAGTAGCAATCTGGCTGCTATTATTGCCGTTCATCACCCTAGGGAGTACATTAACCTTACCCTCCCAGACTGCCATCGTCCAAGCCCAAGCAGCCAACTCTCAAGGATTATCCATCCAAGCAGATACTCAAGAGGCAAATTCCAAATCCGAAATAGTAACAGCGCGGGGAAATGTCCGCATTTACTACCCTAGTCGGAAAGTCCAGGCGAAGGCTAATCTCGCTCAGTACTATATCAAGCAAAAACGAATTGTGTTGACTGGAAACGTGCTCATCGTCCAAGATGGGAATACTTTACAAGGGGAGAGCATCATTTATCTAGTTGAAGAAGGAAAATTCACCGCCAATCCCAAAGTCAAACAGCAAGTTCTTACCAATTATGTTCTTCCCGAACAAGGTGGGAAAGGTTTGAGCATCCAGGCAAATAGCCAAGAAGCCAATACCAAGGCGGAAACCGTCACCGCTAAGGGAAATGTCCGTCTGAGCTATCCCGATCGCAAACTCCAAGCAAGGGCGAACACTGCCCAGTACAATATCAAAGCGAAGCAAATCGTGCTATCTGGGAATGTACTCATCGTTCAAGATGGAAGTAGCTTGCAAGGGGACACGATTACCTATCTCATCGAGGAAGGGCGATTTGTTGCCAAGCAAAAGCCAGGTATCCCAGTGCAGTCTATCTACATCATCCCTGAGACGACTAGCAAAAAGTAAATCTCGATAGTGTTGCCCAATTGAGGGATCGCTCATTGTTTCTGGAACAAATAGTTAGCCCCTATTCTCCCAACGGTTAGTGAGCGAAGCCGTAACCGAGAGCCTGCGCCTTGCGCTTACTAACCAACTCCTGACTCCCAACTCCCAACTCCCAACTCCCAATTTGTGAAGATTATCCTCGAAAATGTCCATAAATCCTATGGCAAAAGAACGATCGTCAATAATGTCAGTTTGTCTGTGGCACAGGGCGAAATTGTGGGATTATTAGGGCCCAATGGTGCTGGTAAAACTACGACGTTTTATATGGCAACTGGATTGGAGAAACCCGATCGAGGTAAAGTCTGGTTAGACGATCGCAATATTACCACTCTTTCGATCCATGAACGAGCGCGATTGGGCGTTGGTTATTTGGCACAGGAGGCGAGTATTTTTCGCAGTTTGACAGTGCTCGATAATATCTTATTAGTCCTCGAACAAACTAATGTCCCCCGCAAACTCTGGAACCAACGCATCACCGAATTGATTACCGAATTTAGTCTAGAGAAGGTAGTTTATACCTTGGGCAATCAAGTATCGGGCGGCGAAAGACGGCGCACCGAAATCGCCAGATCGCTAGCTGCCGGCATTAATGGACCAAAATTTTTATTCTTAGACGAACCCTTTGCTGGTGTCGATCCGATCGCAGTTGCCGAGATTCAAAAAATCATTGCTAAATTACGCGATCGAAATATGGGTATCCTGATTACAGATCACAATGTCCGCGAAACACTAGCTGTAACCGATCGTGCCTATATCATGCGCGAAGGTCAAGTCTTTGCCTCCGGCAGCAGTGATGAAATGTACGCCAATCCTCTAGTGCGTCAATATTATCTCGGTAGTGATTTTCAAATGTAGGGATTAGTAAATATTTCGCCGTTAATCGATCGTCTTACCTAAAACTTAGTGGCGAGTATTGTCCATACTAAGTAGTTCAATATTCACTATTCCCTATCCACCATCCACCATTCACTAAAGTAACCTAGTGGGAAATCCAAGTTTATCCAGAGTTTTACTACCAGGCATCTCGGTGATGGATCGTTATATCGTCACCCAATTATTAATGACATTTTTATTGATTTT
>JANOXZ010000455.1:0-8497 GCA_031418695.1 Synechococcales cyanobacterium VAR_35_metabat_10 | reverse complement strand
GCAAAAAGTTGTCGTACCAACAACATGCTTTGCGCAAAGACATCAAATCTCCAGAGGCTTATCGCACAGCACCACTCAAAAACAACACAGTTGACCCAGTGGGCGTGAGTGTGGAAGTTGTTAACGGGCTGTACTCTTCTGTGCCAAGTAAGAAAATTGACCGAGAAGGCATGAACACTGGCTTCCGCCAAATAATCCCCAGGATTCACAGCGCCGAAGAACTCCAGGAAGTTAACGAGCTTGTTGAGCGATACAGAAAGCTTTCTGGCCGTTTACGGAGTTCGATCGAGCGGCTGAGAGAAAAAAATAGAGAGGATTTGCAGCCTTCTTTTGTTCTAACTTCCAATAAAACTGGTAAAACCATTGCTGTGGAGAGGGTTTGCGATGCCCAGAGAACAAATGAATACGATCTGGCTTTGCTAGATGGGACGAGAAATTTTAAGATCGGTGCAAACTTGCTACCGGGGGCGCAAAACAAGAAATTTCCAGTTGTCTGCATGGACGAAAATGGCAGCACTCTTGGCTATATATCGACCGATAGCCTCCAGAGGGCAGGGGTTTTAAAAGATTTTCTGCAAAGGCTGAATACTAATGATTCATTCACGTTAAACGCAACTGCCGAGGTTTTCCCGCCCTACACATTGCAAAATGACAAGGACGCGATTTATGCAGAGATGACGGACGTTCTATCGCACATTAAAGAGCGATTTGACGGCAGGGAGGATACTTTAGTATCGGCTCTCTGGACTAGTAGCACTGGTATGGGGGTAGCTTTTAAAGTTGCACCACAAGAAATCATTGGCCATTTGGATAGAGTGCCAGACATCCAAATTTATGGAGGCTCCGAGGTCTGTCAAAGTCTTCAAGATTATCAGGGGCTAGATATCCGCTTCGATTTAGCAACGATCGATGGTGCTGTAACCCCGATCGCTTCACTACTTACGCCAGATGGAAACGTACAACCGCTGGGCGCATTATCTCGCCTCACCTCTAATCTCGCTCCAGGAACAGTTGTAAAGGCTGATATTTTGCCAGTGGCCTTAGATCCCAAATTACGGCTAAAAATTAAAGGTCAGGCTATTGCGGTGACTCCCGCGCCAGACTTTGAGAGATTAATTCCTGCGGCTATCGGACAATTTATCTTCAAGGCTTCAGATGAAGGAGTAAATGCCTACTTGGCGGAGGGAGACAACCTAGCCCTCTTGGGGAAAGTTGATGACACCTCATTGGCCAAAATACAGGTGAATGCGCTTTCTACTGGTCAGTACAGCCGGGGTGAACTGGTAAGCAAGAGTGGTAAGCAATTTTTGATTCAGGTTCGATCGCTGGTAGAACATCAGCCAGTAAGCAAAGATTTACTGGCTTTGGAAATGCCGAATAAGATCCTTTCTTTTCCCCACCAGCAAGAAGAATCCACAAATATACTCAGCTTCGAGCAACGTGATATGGCGACCTTGCAAGTCGCTGAACCCACTGCTAAATACTCTGTTGATTGTCACCAACCTACTCGTGGGCAGCTAAAGGATTATTACCATGCTGCTGTTCTGCTTGGGCTTCCTACCGAAACCCAAGCCAAAATTATATCGATCGGGAAAGCCCAGGTCGAAAATGTTCCGATCGAGCAGCAAACCGATGATTATAGGAATCCGGCTACTAGCTTCTCGGTGGCTGAATACCAAGAAATGAATCAGGTGATCGATCGAGCATTAATTCCCACTCGGTGCCAATTGATCAGTTGGTACGAGAGAGCGGAAAAAGCGGAAAATTCTGAAGAAATGTTACTGATAAAGAATTTAGGCGAAAGGCAGATTACAGGGACAAGTGAAGCCCAGAAGCCTCCGCAGGAAAGAGATCCAGCATTCACAAATCCAGCAGTTCGACTAAATTGGGCACAGGCAACACTAATGCACCAAGTCAATCAACCCCCACAACGGTTAAAATGTCCAGAACTTCAAAGGTAGTGGTTGACAAGCTTGTGATGCTATAGTACATATATTCTAATTTCAGAAAAATATTATGATTTTCAGATCTACAGCTTTTATCTCCACAGCTCTTTTCCTTGCATTTTCGCTAGCACAGTCTAGTGCCAGAGCTGAAAAAACGAAATCCTTTTTGGAATGGTGCAACACTTACAAAACGAATCCCAACCCAGGCACTCAAAAAACCGTAAAGGATTTAATTGAACTTGCGGGTTCAAGGGGTGCCAAGGACTGTCAAGGCGCTAGCAAGATTTTATCGAATTTGACAAGTTATAACTTTAACTATCGTGGCAGCGACACCACATTTGGGGAACATTACACCAAAGATATTAAGCCACTAACATCGTTAACGAAGCTCAGGCACTTAAATGTTATTAATGCTGTTGATATCTCTGATCTAAGTCTCTTCCCAAAATTAGATACACTAAAAATTGATATTGACCTTACTGTGAGTTCAAAAGTATCTAACTTGTCTCCTTTATCTGGCCTTACAAATTTAAAAGGCTTGGAGATTGGTCCTGATAGATATTTTGAACAATTACGCGATAAAAGCGCTTTAGTAGATATATCCGCTGTAGGTAATTTAAAGAATTTAAAATTTCTAGCAATTCGTGCGACAAAAGCTACTGATATCAGTGCAATTGGGAAGCTCAAATCACTCAAGTCTATAAGTTTGGTGGGGAACAATATTCAAAATATTGATCCATTAGGAGATCTTAAGCAACTTGAGGTCTTGGAATTGGGAAACAATCAAATCAGTAATGTTCAATCTTTGTCGAAGTTGAAAAAACTGAAGTTTTTAGTAATGGGGCAAAATCCCATTACAAATAAAACTTGCCCTCTATTTGAAAATGTTTGTAATTGGAAAAATTCTGATTCAGTTTTACGCATAGATGCTTTGTTTTCAAGAGGCATTAACCCTTGATTCACTACTGGCCGCTCTTTATCAAGATTAGTAAAGAGCGGCTGTCTCCGACTAATTAATATTTTCTAACATTTGTCTTTTAGCTTCAGCTCTTTGCCTAATCATGGAATTTCGAGCCACTTGCTCATCTGGAGGCAATCGACGAAACTCTTCAATAGGTGTAACTTTTAATTTATCCTCACATGGGTAAACCTGTCCCAAATCAAAAATTCGGTTTGATCGATCTTCTAGCTGCTGATAATCAAATAGAGCTGCAACATTATTTATCTCGAATGCAGAGATCAGCGTCGATAGTTTTGATTGTGCATCTAAAAATCTGTTTACTTGCTCCTGTGATAGCCCTGAAGGGTAGCAAATTTGATAAGCACGATTACAATCAATTTCATGCAAATCCCTGAAGCTATTTATTGGCTGGCGTAGTTGACCAAACTCTTGACCCTTCGTGTTTTTTGGATCCTTGTTATAAGATTCAAGCATCTCAGCCATAAACGTTAGTACCTCCACTTTTTCCTCTGGAGAGTAGCCCAAAAGTTGATTTGCGTAATGCCACTGCGCTATCTCATCTGGCGTGAATGACCGATCGCTCAGAGGATAAGGCGCACGGCTGATTTTTAGTGACCCGTCCTCATTTGGTGCGAGAGACACTTGGCCACTATCTGAAATTTTGATATTCCCTCCTCGACCCCTATACTCTCGAAGTAGAGAGATTCTTCGCCCTACTTTTGTGGCAATTTCAATGAATCTGCTCTCAGCCTGAAAAACCTTGAATATATCTAACCCACTAAAATCTGAGGAAATTACTGGAGATTTTGAACCCTCAACATCATTGGTAATTTCTGCCCAGGTCTTGCCCACAAGCTCTACTGTCGCAACGATCAATGATGACGCGGATTGAGTCGCTTCTTGATCGCCTAATAAGTAGGCGATCATGCTTCCGCGCATAATTTCTGCCGGAATAATGGCTTGTCTAAATTCGTACCCACTCTCTGATGTAACAAAAAATTGGCTGCTTGGATCTATGACTTTACAGGGATACTGGCAATTTGCTATGAAATCCTCGAATTGCACCCTCCCAATAATTGCTTCAATCTCTTTCAGTAATGCAATTTCTGCAATTATCTCTACTTGGCTTGGTGTTACTCCTATTCCAAAATGATAATCCTCGGGGAATGCTGATTCTTGATTTGATTGTAAATCTGCTTTGAGGAGATCCGGCTGATCAGCATGTCTGAGCATAGATTCTCTGGCTAGATCGACATTAGGTTGATTAGTCAATTGCAAAATTTTTTGCTCTAGTTCAGAACATAACTCGTCTCTCGCTGCACTGTCCATAATTCCGTTTTTAACTTCAATAATTTGAGGAAAATGCCTTAGAAGGTGTAAATCCCGATAGCTGATTTGTATTTGCACTGATGACATGGTAGATGCGCTGTTTAGGTTTGCCTCTATCTTGCGACGACTAGCAATCCTGGTAAAGTTTCAATATCCAACAATTGGCTGAACAGCAATTCCTGAATTACCGCTAAGCCACCGGCTGCTTTGGCTTACTAGGAGATGACCGAGCATTTTTTACTGCTTTAGCTGGGGTTTTTTGTTGCTTTTTAGCTTTTGGTGGTGCCCATTGATTCGATCGATCGTCCCAAAACATCACCGAGTCTTTACAGGCACCACATTTCACATAAAATCCTCTACTAACTTTTTCGCAAGGAATTCTTGACATGAGATTTTGGCACTTGCCACATGGTATGTCTGTGATCTCCATCTCACTAGCTTCCTGAGGTAATTGCCATTGATTTTGTCGATCGCTCCAGAACATTGCCAAACTGCGATCGCCTATTTTACACCCACCACATTTCAAGAAATATTTTTTACTGGACTTAGATTTTGGGAAGGGGGCTTCCACCATAGGCTGCTGGCATTGAGGGCAGCAGGTTTCAGATATTTTCCCGACTTGGGCGAATTCTCCCAAGGCTGACGTTGCCTTCTGGAGCGCGGGGCTAAAGTAATCTCGGCTCCAGCCTGATAAGTACTTCTCCCAATCGAGTTTTCCGGCGGCGATTTTGTCTAATGAGGACTCCATTTCGGCTGTGAAGCTCGGGTCTATTAAATCTGGGAGAGCCTTGGCTAGATATCCGTCCACATCCATCCCGATTCCTGTGGTATGGAGCTTTTTCTTTTTGTCCAGCTCAACGTAATTACGATCCTTGAGAGTGCCCACTGTTGAAGCGTAAGTACTTGGCCTGCCTATGCCCTTTCGCTCCATTGCTTGCACTAGCTGTGCTTCGGTCATTCTTGTAGGAGGCTGGGTCATCTTCGCTTCAGCGGTCGCAGCACCGCAATGCAGGAGCTGTTCTTGAGTAACGGCTGGCAGTTCATTTGCCTCAGCTAAATTGTCCCAGTACTTGAGATAACCTCTTTCATCTATGACTTGGCCTCTTGCTATCCATCGCGTTTCACCAGCCCTGGTGGTAATTACAGTTTTTTGGATTACTGCGGATTTGCAAAGGAAAGCCATTGCTCTTTTCCAAATCAAGAGATATAAATTGAACTCCTCTTCTGAAATCTCTTGTTTTAATTCCTGAGACGATCTGAAGAAATCTGTTGGACGAATTGCTTCGTGTCCTTCTTGGGCGGTGGCGCTATTTTTGTTCTTTGATGGTCGATCGATGGGCAAATTTTGGGGATCTTTTTCAGACAGCCATCTGCGTCCTTGTTCCACACAATCATCAGATAACTGCGAGCTGTCTGTACGCATGTAGGTGATGAGTCCAGACTCATATAGCTTTTGTGCTATCCGCATTGTCTGATCGGGGTTGTAGCCAAGTTTAGCCCCAGCGACTTGCTGGAGAGCGGAAGTGGTGAAGGGAGGAGGTGCAGACTTTTCTAATGATTGAATTTCCACCCCTTCGACGTTGTGGGGGGAATTTCTGGCTATTGCGACTATTCGATCGGCTTCCTCTTGTGAAGTTACACGAATAGACTCTGGGGCTGTAACTTCTGCACCAGCTTCGTCATTTTCTGCAATGTCTTCTTTAGTAGCTTTAGCTTTTGGCGCAAGGAAAGCCCGAAAGCCTTCACTGTAATCAACGAAAATCGACCAATATTTTTCGGGTTTAAAATCTAGTATTTTTCTTTCTCGATCGCAGATTAGATGCAGGGTCGAGGACTGCACCCGACCCACGCTTTTAGCGCCATTATTTAGTTGCTGGATAAGCTTAGAGCCTTTATATCCAACTAGTTTGTCCAGGCAGCCTCGGCAGCGGCCAGCGGCAACTAAATCTTGGTCGATTTGGCCAGGATTATTAATGGCTTGGTTGATTGCTGTGGCTGTAATCGATTGATAAACAACCCGCTTCGCATTTTTTATTCCAAGCACATTTGCTAGATGCCATGCGATCGTTTCCCCTTCTCGATCGGGGTCAGATGCAAGAATTATTTCTTCTGCTCCCTTCACGGCTGATTTCAAGCTTGCAATAGTGACCTTGGCTCGATCGCTCCTTGGCACATACCTGCAATTAATTTTATCGCCTTCAATTTTGAATCCCAGTCGATCGTCACCATCATCTGAAAGCTCATTGATATGACCATAGGATGCTAGAACCTTCCAGCCCACGCCAAGTATACTGGCAATTTTTTTAATTTTACCCGGTGATTCTACGATGAATACTTTCATTGTTATTCCAGTCTATGCCTATTTATTGTGAGTGACAACTCTAAAGAGAACCGAAGTTCTCAACCCTGAGAACTTCGGTCTTTTTTGTCTTTACAAATTTCGATGATTGCTGAAGTTTATATTGGCTCACTTGCTACTTTCATCTGAAATAGACAATAACAGTGAAAACAAGGTCAGGCAATAGATATATGAATTGAAGGTAGATGTCCATGTTTTGAGATCACTAAACTTGAACTTCTGGACAGACTGTGACCACCACCGCGAACTGCCAGCCTTTGCACTACCTGCATCAGACATAGTTAGGGCTTGCTGAAAGGGTAGATAAACGATACTCTTTAGGAGATCGATCGACAAGCTTGCCAAGGAGTCGAATAAGCTTCGAGTAACAAATTGACATCTGATATAATTTTTGCTGATATCCAACAATGAACGGAGGGTTATATGGAGCAACTATTTGAATTTATAGCACTGAAAAACGGGGAGACTTGGGGCTTTTGCTGGGGGATTGGCACGGTAGAAGAATCGATCGCCTATTTAGATCTCTTAAACAAAAAAATAGTTTACCCAAACAGCCCAGGTAAAATCGTGTGGAATTTTAAAATCATCGAGAATGATCCATCGGAAGAGTATGAGATGTTTGTCCTGAGAGAAGAACTTCATAGTTATTGACCTTGCCTAAGGTATTGTATATTTTACCTGATACATATTGTTTATTTATTATAGTGAAATTGAAAGCCAATCTTTTTCTAGAACGATGATCGATCGCAGCAGCAGAGAGAATACCGAACCCCAGAACAAAAGGGCATATCACAATAGCGGTAGGGATATAACCTCGCAAAGTGTCGATAAATGAGACTTTTGGTGGTTTTGGCAAAATATTTTTGGTGCTGCTGCTGGTGAGCACACCTCCGCAATCATGACAGGTAACGGAATCTAGTGAATTACTTTGTTGACATTTTGCACAATACATAAAATCAGCCAAATTAAGTACAATCCCACGTCTCTTTATTCGCGTGATTAACTATAAATTACAGCATCTCAAGGAATTAAGGAATCTATCAAAAAATGAATGCCATAAGAATCAGGGGCACGACTGTGCCCCCCACTTTCACTGCTTTATCTGACAAACTTGAGATCATAAATCTTAGATCCTGAGCAATAAGCTATGCAGTTATATAATTTGTAGATCTAGCTGCATAATGTGGCAGTGATATATAGCTTCAGGGAACGATCGCATGAAAAAGAATGAGCTGGTAGAAAAATTACGAGCCTCGATCACACAAGCCGCAGGCTCAAAAACCGGAAATACTCTTGATTTCAATGTGTTTGAGAGCGAGTTGCGATCGCTAGGCGTGGAAATTCAAATAATAAAAGTACCAAAAACCATTCCGTCTATAAGTTATAGCGTTGACGGCCAAAGGATCTCGGGATATCACTTGGGTCAAAACTCCAGATTCATGCTGTCTGGACTTCAATTGTGTTTCGGTATCAATTTGCCAGAAGATTTACTACAAATTGTCCCAGCTTGTATTAAAAACACAGAGCCAAAAGGATCCCAACCTCTCAGAGTTACAGAGAGTCAGCGAGAATATCTGAAGAGAGTGGCGGCGACGGCTGGGAGATCAGTTAATTCGTACATAGTGTATTTGATTGATCGCGATCGAGCAATGCAACAAGGTAATACAGCCGAACATGGTTAAACAACTAGTTTAGACAATTAGCTGGAAAGTATTGAATTAGGAATAATTGAATATCTTTTATTTTCATGTGAGCAAAATTGTTGGAGAACTCCACCAGAGATGATTCTTTATTCCTTAGCTGTGAGTTGCCATATTCATAAGCTTTCGCAAGATTCACATTGAATGGAAACACTAAAAATACATTTTTCGATTCTTTAACTAGCAGCCCTAAGCTGCTTGC
>JANOXZ010000454.1:0-3634 GCA_031418695.1 Synechococcales cyanobacterium VAR_35_metabat_10 | reverse complement strand
TTGATTCCACCTAAGTCGATTTCTTCAATCATGTACTCCAACTTACCCCATCTTGCCTGCTCTGATCCTTAATTTTCGTTAACCCCTCGGACACTTACCCCATTTTCGCTTTTTGTAAATCTTCTAGTGCTCCCTCATAATCTCCAATGGCAGACCTAGAAGTACTCCTTCTATTATAAACTTCAGCATTATTACCATCTATTTCCAAAGCGTTATTAAAACATTCAATTGCTTCTATATAATTGCCAGAATTCATATGTTCATCTCCCTCCAATACAAAACCTTTTATAGTATCTTCTGCCCATAGGAATTCATAATTTAGCTCTAGGTGAATTTTCCCTCTTAAAAAATAATACACGTAATTTTTAGTATCAATTTCTATGATTTTATCATAATCATCAACTGCACCAAGTTTATCTCCAATAGCAGATTTAGTCATACCTCTTTTAAGCAAAGCTAGCTCACAGCAAGGATCAATTTCTATAGCATAGTTATATTCTTTAATCGACTCATTTAAATCTCCTTTTTTGTATTCAATAGTTCCTTTGCTAATATAAGCATCTGTGTTCTGTGGGTTTATCAATAAGACCTGATCGAGATCAGACAATGCTTCATCAAAATCTTCTGTTTGCAAATGAGCTATACCTCTTTTGTAGTAAGCGTCTTCGCACAAAGGTTCCAAACTCAAAGCATAGCTATAAAATTCGATGGCTTTTAAATACTCATGTTTTTCATGAAATGCTATCCCCGAATTTACTAGTACTAAGACAGCGTCTGAAAATATGCTCTCACCATACTGCTTTAAATACGTTTTTGTAAAATCTAAATTGATTTTTATCGCACAAGAAAAATTTTCGGCAGACAAGAGTTCCTTTCCTAAAAAAATATAACATAGCCCTCGATTCAAATACGCATGAATATTTTCAGGATTTATATTAATTGATTTTGTTAGACTATCTAATGCAAGCTTATATTTCTTCAAATACAAAAGTGATAACCCCTTATTGTTGTGTGCATCTGAGTTACTAGGATTGATGTCGGCAACTTGTTGAAAATCATCTATCGCCTTTCTATAATCAGAACAAGCCATATGAGATACTCCTCTATTCATATATCCCTGCTCATACTTTGGATCAATTGTCAATGCCATGTCATAGTCTTGCAGTGAAAGTATATAATTTCCTGTTTGATAATAAGCCCACCCACGATTTGTTAGTAACTCAACATGTTTAGGATTTAGACGCAAAGCCTGGGTGTAATCGCTAATAGCCTCGTCAAAACAACCTAATGGAGCATAGATTAAGTATGAGCGGATAATATAAGCATTATAACAATCTGGATTTAAAGTTAAAGATTGCTGAAGGTTAAATAATGCTTCCTGATAATTCGATGCAGATATTTGCTCTGTAGCTAAATTCAAGAAATACTCGAAGTTTAAAGACTCACTACTTAATGAAGACTCTTGTTGATTATCACCTGTAAACTTACTAACTTTTTTTGCTAGTTCTAATCCTCTACTAGTGACAGAAGAAGAAAACCTAGTTAAGCTTTTATTTGTTGAATTAACAATGTCTTGATTGTTTTTGATAGTCATATTATTATTTCCTTAATATATTTTTTCTTTTATCTCTCGTAGTTCTTGTTGAGCTTGTTGAATCTGTTCATCAAGTTCACATGCCATTTCGACTAACAAATCCTGCCCATTATCTCTTGCTAAATCAATTTGGTTCTTTATTTGATACAATTCCGAATCTTTAACTAAGATAATTTCTTTAGCTATTACAGATAATCGCTCTCGACATTGAGCTATCTTACGAATTGCTCGAATCAGCTCGGCTGCCACACCATCTCCTTTGACTGATTCGGGACTATTTTCCCAATTGTTTAAGATAGATTTTAATTTTTCTGCATTCCCTTCTTCATAAGCTTGATTAGCAACAATTGTCAGTTCTTCACGACGCACTTTTTCTATAGGGTCTGTCGTCAAATCAGGATGAATACGCTTCATCAATTCTCGATATAATTTCTTTAAATCTTCGGTAGGAGTGAAATCTCTTGATGATTCTAGATATGCCATGTATTCAGCGATCTGCTCTTCTATTCGATCTAACTCTGCATAACGAGTACCAATGATCTGCTGATACTCACGATCGAAGCTCTGTAACTCAGCATGGAGAGTCGCTAAGTCTAATTCTCCTTGTACCAGATCTGTTTCTAGCATTGCTAGCTCCGCAGATTTGCGCTGTAACTCTTCGTCCTCCGGGCTAATCTGAAACACCAACTGATCACTCATGGCTTAACTCTAGTATTTTGACAACATAATCTATCAATGTACTTGATATCGAGGATTATTATAGCCAATTTCTGTGATAGGTGAACGTCAATACAGTGCAAATAAGACTTTGTAATCTATTACATCATGACTTGGCAAATCGTTACACCAAGCATCCTGTTTGGATAAAACCATGAGCAACCATCAGATTCCCTTTTCTGAAAAACCCACAGACCAAACAATCAAACTCATTATTGGCCGCGATCGAGAAATCAAAAGCATCCTCAACCAGCTCCGAGGCACCAATCGCAAACGAGTCCTTATATACGGTAATATCGGCATCGGCAAAACCGCCCTGATGCTCTCAGTTTTGGATGTACTGCAACGCAGAATTCCCAACATCCTCACCTGCTTTATCAGCCTCCCCATAAACACTGATTTGAGCACGGCAGCACTGATTGCACTGGCTCGGGAAATGCCTGAAGATGAATGGGCGCAAGAAGCTTTGAATCTCATGGGTCTGAAACCTGCTCGGAAATTAGAAAGAACTGGCAGTTCCGGCTGGGCTAGCGCCGAACGCCGATCGGAAACCATCCCCATTCAAAAACCTCAAATCCCCGACCTCAGCTTTGAAGACTTGTTGAACAAAGCTCTGGAAACTGTCGATCGAGTAATCATCGCGATCAATGACCTCGACAAACAAGACCCCGCCCACGTCAAAGACCTCCTCCTCAACGCCCAAGGACTGCTCAAAGGCCGCGCATCCTTCATTCTCACTGGCCACCCCTCTGGACTCACCGAAGAAATATTATTCAGCCAACGCGGACTCTTTGACCTCAGCCAACAACTCCTCAGCCTAGACGTTGACACCACCAAACTCATGCTGCTGAAGTACCTCAACAGCGTCCGCCCCGACGATCGCCAAATCAAAAGCATCAATGCCCCCAATCATCCCTTCACCGAAGCCGCCGCCAACCTCATTTGCACCCAATCCACCGGAGTCCCCCGCGTCCTCAACCGCTTTGGCAGCTATATCCTGGACGAAGCAGCCCAACAAAATGCCAACAGCATCGATGAAAAATTAGCCCAAGAAGGCATCGATTCTCTTAGACAGAGACGCTCCGCGATCGAGCAAAACGCGAATTCCGTGACCAAGCCAACCTCAGCCCCCGCGAAGTGATCTTACTCGACACCATCAGCAGCCAAGGATTAATCTCCGATGCCAGTCTTTCTTTTGAAGAACTTCAAAATCTACAAACTCGCAGCTTCGCCGAACTCCTTCCCGTCTTAGAAGAACTAGAACGACGTGACCTCATCCAAAAAATTCCCAGCGACGGCACCACCACCTACAAAATTTCGCCC
>JANOXZ010000453.1:0-5880 GCA_031418695.1 Synechococcales cyanobacterium VAR_35_metabat_10 | reverse complement strand
CAATATGCTGCTCGATAACACTATGCAAGAATTCAGAGAACTAGGGGGTATTTTGGTCTTAGGGAGTGCCCTAGCAGCGCTGATTCAGACGTTTACCCCCAGAGAATTAATTTTAGGACTAGGCCAAGGATCGGTATCTTCGGTATTGGCGATGATGCTATTGGCCGGGTTAATTTCGATCTGCTCTACTGTGGATGCTTTCTTTGCTCTATCCTTTGCGGGTGCCTTCACCAGTGGCTCACTGCTGGCTTTTTTGGTGTTTGGTCCAATGTTCGACCTGAAAGGGATTGGGTTGTTGCTTACGGTTTTTAAACCCAAAGCGATTTTTTATCTGTTTGCTTTAGCAGCGCAGTTAGTGTTTTTGTTGACCTTATTTGTAAACTTCAATATTAATTAAATGCTACTAATCAGTCGTCTATTTAAAAGTTTGGATAAAAACTGGCTGGATGCGATCGTTGTCACCGCCTGGGGTGCGCTGCTCTTGAACTATTGGCTGAATGGCTCACTGAGTATTTTGATTCATCCCAGCTATTTTTGGCTGGCAGCCTTCACGGGTTTTGCCTTGCTAATTATTGGCTCCATCAAAGCCTATTTATTATTTCAATATCCTCAAGCTAAACAAAGCACCGCTGGTCACGTCAGCCTACTACCCGGTAACTGGGCGATCGGCCTATTATTAGCTACCGCGATCGCCGGATTATTAATTAACCCTCGCGTTTTCACTAGCTCTAAAGCCATCCAAGGTGGTGTAACCGAAAACAGTGCCATCACCCGCTCTCAACCCCAATCTTTTCGTAGTCAGGTCAAGCCCGAAAAACGATCATTAGTAGATTGGGTGAGAACTCTTAGTGCTTACCCAGAGCCAGATACCTATAGCGGTCAACAGGCCAACGTCAGTGGTTTTGTTGTAAATTCGGCGGAATTGGGCGGCAAATATCTGCTGCTTTCGCGGTTTGTGATCACCTGCTGCGCTGCCGATGTCTATCCAGTATCTTTGACTGTCAAACTACCTGCTGATCAGCAATATAAATCTGATACTTGGTTGGCTGTAACTGGCCAAATGGTCACTGAAACCTTAGATGGCAAACGTCAACTGATCTTAGTTGCCAAAAACATCAAGCCGATCGAGACTCCTCGCAATCCTTATGAATATTAGACCCCTTTCTCAACTCGATCAAGCAGCCTTAACCCTCATGGGCATTTTGATGGCTTTGACCGTCATATTGTTAGCCGTGGGCGATCGCAGCGCTCCTTATGTGCGGGAGTTTAGTTGGGCTGGTCGCCCGGTTGGTGCCGAAGACAACGCTTTTGCCCTGCGTTTTAGCCGATCAATGGATCGCCCCAATGTAGAAGCAAAAATCCAGATCAAATCAGATCCCAGCAATCCTCAAAGTGCTTTCCAGCCGATCAGTCAGGTGATGCCAGGAAAGATTAGCTGGTCAGGAAAGAAAATGCTTTACACCCTAAATTCCCCTGTGCCCTACGGCAAGTCTTATGAACTAAAAGTGCAAGATGTCACTGCTGCTAGTAATGATGGCAAGCCGATCGGCAAAGAAATTACCCCTTTTGTCCAAGCTTTTAATACCAGAGAAAAAATGTTTGGCTACATTGCCACCGCAGGAGCCGATCGGGGCAGATTAATGATTCAGCGCTTTCCTCAAGCCTTAGAAAACAAGACTCCCGAGAAATCACCTGCCCCAGTTGCAATTACTCCTCCAGAATATTTGGTAAAAGATTTTCGTTTTACACCGGGCGGTGAAGGCGTATTTTTCACTGCTTTATTAGCTAGCAATGGTAATGAACTGCTTTCTCGCCAAAAAATATATCGCACCCCAATTCAAAACTCAGGCCAAAACCTAGAACCCAAATTAGTCTTAGATAGTAATGAGTATCAAAATATTCGCTTTGAACTTTCCAACGATGGCAAAATTTTAGTTGTCCACCGAGTCGGCGTAAAAAATCCCAGCGATTTTGGTATTTGGGTAATTGATGCCCAGCAAGGAACTACTTTGCAACGCATTAGCCAAGGCGGAGAATTTAAAATTACCCCCGACAGCGCTTCAATCGCGGTTTCCGAAGGTCAAGGTGTAGCTCTCAAACCCCTAGTTCCAGGTACTGATAGCACCGAATTTATGGCTAAATATGGTCAGCTTTTGAGCTTTTCACCTAATGGAGCAGCAGCAGCTTTAGAAAAATACAACGACGATTCTAGTCGTGATTTGTTTTTGGTGACTAATCAAGGAGTCGAAAAGAAACTATTAAATGTCAAAGGCGAAATTCAGGCCACCCAATTTTCTGCTGATGCTCGCACCCTATATGCAATTACCGCAGAATTCCCTAAAGGTGTGTCAGAGAATGAAAACTTGGCAGACACCGGCAAATATAGCGCTCAACCTTATTTGATGTCGATCAACTTAACTACTTTTAAATCAGAGTCATTGGCTAAACTGCCCCAACAGCAAGATACGGCTCTCAGCCTATCTCCTGATGGTCGATCGCTATTGCTTGATCAAGTCTTAACCGGAGGCACAACTAACCAAAAAATCTTGACTGCCGCCGATGGTCAACCGATCGAACAAGGCATGATCTGGATGCTAAATCTATCACAGCCTAAAGCTAAACCAGAGTTATTGCCGATTGCAGGTTATAGTCCACGCTGGGCACCATAAATTTCCTAAAACCTAAATGGGGGCAGAACCCCCACATTCCTGGTTCTAAAACCAGAAAACCTTACTTAGAACCAACCGGACTCTTCACCCGAGTAGCCCGATTCACCAACTTCTCACCCTCCCGCTGCTTCTTACCACGCCAAAGAATCCGAATCGGCGTACCCTTAAAGCCCAACTGCTGCCGCAACTGATTCTCCAAATAACGACGATAGTTATCATTAAACCGCATCGGATCATTCACAAACAAAGCGATCGTTGGCGGCTGAGAACTCACCTGAGTACCATAATAAATCTTACCCTGCTTACCACCAGCCATTACCAGCGGGTTATGCCAACTTGCTGCTTCTTCTAACACCTCATTGATCACCGCAGTACTCACCCGTCGCCGATGCTGCTCCACCGCCCGATCGACCACCGGCAAAATCTCCTTCACCCGTTGACCATTCAACGCACTAACGAAAATATTTTCCGCCCAGTCCGTAAAATTCAACCTAGTTTCGATTTCTTTTTGGTATTCATAAATAGTGTAAGAATCCTTCTCTACGGCATCCCACTTATTCATTACCACCACACAAGCCCGACCCTCTTCAATGATCCGGCCAGCCAACTTCTGATCCTGCTCAGTCACTCCATCTGTGGCATCTAGCACCATCAACACCACATCAGCCCGTCGAATCGCCTTAAATGCCCGGTTAATCCCAAAGAACTCTGGCCCATAGTCCACATTTTTTTTCTTGCGAATACCAGCAGTATCAATCAGACGATATTTCTTACCATCTACTTCTAGTACAGTATCGATCGCATCCCGAGTAGTCCCAGAAATCGGACTAACAATCGATCGATTCTCACCCAAAAAAGCATTTAGCAAACTAGATTTGCCCACATTAGGCCGTCCAATAATCGCGATCCGAATTTCCGGATCTTCTTCGTCATCCACAGTGTCAGGCAACTTCTCAACCATGGCATCTAGCAATTCACCAGTACCGTTACCGTGAATACTAGAAATCGCAAAGGGTTCACCTAAACCCAAGCCCCAGAAATCTGCCGACTGTAATAAGCCAGTAGTTTCTGATTCACACTTATTAACTGCCAATAAAACTGGCAGTTTTTGGTGGCGCAGCCAAGTAGCAATTTCTTCATCACCAGCAGTACAGCCCATCTGGCCATCGACTACCATAATGGCGATGCTGGCTTCGCTAAGAGCAGCAAAAGCCTGTTCGCGAATCAAAGGCAAAAACTCAGTTTCGTCATCAAAAACCAAACCGCCGGTATCAACCACGGTATATTCTCGATCGCCCCAGAAAGCTCTTCGATAAGTTCGATCGCGGGTAACACCAGCTTCATCGTGGACGATCGCATCTAATGCGCCTGCTAGTCGGTTGACCAAAGCAGATTTGCCCACATTGGGGCGACCGATGATAGCAACGATTGGTAAGGACATATTGTAAGTAGGAAAGGAAAGATTTTGGTGGTCGATGGTCTGGCAAAAGACGCTGCTGTACCGTTAGATGTTGAGGTACGCACCGCAAGGTCATTTGCAAGACTCACGCCAAAAGGCGAAAGTAGACTGTTGATGCGGCGGATCTGGCTAGGTCGGATTCCGGATCATACCATGAGATAGCCTGAATTTTTCAATGAGTTTGACAAAAGGTGCTGTTGATTGCTGATTTCACTGCTGACTTTAATGCTGCTGGTGGTTGTGATAAAATCATTGACAACTTTTATACAGACAAGGTTATAAATATGGCTGCTCAAATTATTTTGGCTAAGCTTCCCGAAGCCTATGCTTTCTTTAATCCTTTGGTGGATGTATTGCCGATTATCCCCTTATTTTTCTTGGCTTTGGCCTTTGTTTGGCAAGCTGCTGTAGGCTTCCGCTAAATTGCATGGTTGGGGGCTTGTCCCCCTCTCTTACTCCTAAAATTTCAGTAATATTTCAACCAGAGGAGCGGGTATCATTTCTCCTCGCATATCCAGGATTTGGACGACTATCAAGTAAGCGATGGCTAAGGCCAGTGAAATTGCGCCGGTGGTCACAGCAATTATTTTCGATCGATCCATAAATCCTCCTTCTATACGGTTCTAATTTTAGAAGGATTTGCTGTGAATTGATCGCCATAGCGCAAGTTAAGCTATCGAGCATTTCTCCAGATCAATTAATAAATGGAAAAGCAGCAGCTTAGAATTGACTGTTAGTTTTTTTTGAATATTTATTGCTTTGATCTGGTTATAGACAAAATTTTCGGTAAATTTTGCTGTTGATCCTGGATTTATTCACTACGGAGCATTCGCCGAGATAATGGCATCCGTGATAACACTGAGTACTTATAACTGTGAACTCCGTAGATTCACCCTTTGTAATACAAGGAAATCACCCGAATATAGGAGGTGAAATATAGCAATAAAGTATTCTCCGATGTCAGATCCACAGATCAATTCACTAATATCGAATGAGAACTCTTTGCTGAGCTTGGAATTACTGTCAGTGGAGGATTTGACGGCAATCAATGTTCTTGTTTTCACCCCGACTGCACCCATCGATTACCACTACATATTATCGATCGACAGTGATCTGGATCTAATACCTTCAACTTCTTACATTTCTAACACGTCATACTCCACCCAAAACATCACAACCAGGGTCATCGCATGAGTTTTAATACCGATTAAATAGATAAAGTGTGCAGTAAATCCAACGAGATTTATGTGAATTTTGTGTAATATGTACTTGACAAATTTCTAGATATGGTAGAGAAATGGCTGTATCTGTTTCCATGGTGAGCAAATATGTCACAAGGTTTTGGTAACTTCGTTCTTCCTCCTCAGCAAATTCTGGAGGCTAAGATTCTTGAAAAAAGTGTCCTCAGACACTTTCAGGATATTGAAGATCCCAGGGAAGCTTCTCGCAATACTTATCCTCTCTTATCAATAATCACAATTGCCATTCTAGCTGTTATTTCCGGTGCCGATGGATGTACTGCAATTGAAACATACGGCAAAGCTAAGCAACCATGGTTAAAAACCTTTCTTGATTTACCTGGTGGTATTCCCTCTCATGATACTCGTCAATTCAAAACTATGTTGAGCTGGATGTCTCATGACATCCTCAAATTGGCTGGTCCACCGCTGGTTATTCGCCAAGAGCTATATGACTTTGTCGTGGTTGAACTTACACAAAGAGAGCAGCACCCCCAGATTCTCAAACTCCGCA
>JANOXZ010000452.1:0-8166 GCA_031418695.1 Synechococcales cyanobacterium VAR_35_metabat_10 | reverse complement strand
TTAGAACAAATCGTTACTTACCCATACCCAATCTTTGGGCTTTTTGATAGACCTTGCCTTCGGTTAACAAAGAAGGAGCAATGATCACTTCCACTTGCTGCATCTCTTTGATAGTGGCCGCACCCAAAGTCCCCATACTGGTTTTCAGTGCCCCATGCAGGTTATGAGTACCATCATCTAGCTTGGCTGGCCCCACCAAAATTTGTTGCAAAGAACCAGTAGAACCAACTTTAATTCTGGTACCCCGAGGTAACAAGGGGCTAGGTGTAGCCATCCCCCAGTGGAAACCCCGACCAGGTGCTTCGGCAGCGCGGGCAAAAGGCGAACCAATCATCACCCCATCAGCACCACAGGCAATACATTTACAAATATCACCACCAGTCACCAAGCCACCATCGGCAATAATCGGAATATATTTACCAGTTTCTTGATAAAAATCATCGCGGGCTGCGGCACAGTCTGCTACCGCTGTGGCTTGGGGAATACCCACGCCCAACACGCCCCGTGAAGTACAGGCCGCACCGGGGCCAATTCCGACCAATACGGCAGCAGCCCCAGCTTTTAGCAGTTCCAAAGTCACCTCATAGGTGACACAGTTACCTAATACCACCGGCATGGGCATCTCGGCGCAGAACTTGGCTAAATCTAAGGGTGAAACGCCTTCTGGAGCCACAAAATCAGTGGAAACTACTGTGGCTTGAATAAAGACAATATCGGCTCCCGCATCAGCGATCGACTTGCCATATTTAGCCGCCGCCGCCGGAGTCACACTGACCGCCGCGATCGCACCGGCTTCTTTCATTTCTTTGATCCGCTGCACAATTAAATTGGGATCGATCGGCTGGGCATACAGCTCTTGCATCAGGGGCACAAAGTCATCTACTCCCACTGCTGCAATCCGATCAAGAATTGGGTTGGGGTCGCTGTAGCGAGTTTGAATCCCTTCTAGGTTAATTACCCCCATAGCTCCCAGCTTCGATAGCTCCGCCGCCATTTTGACATCGACCACCCCATCCATGGCACTAGCAATGATTGGGATCTCACGTTTGATGCCCCCAATTTGCCAACTGGTATCAGTCATACTGGGATCCAGGGTTCTCAGCCCCGGCACCAGTGCTATTTCATCAATTCCGTAGGCCCGACGTGCGGTCTTACCTTTTCCAATCTGAATATCCACGGCTCAACCTTCTTTGCAAAACTACACAATTTACCAATGTTGTTGCCTATTCTACAGAATTTTGGTCAAGCCGGTGTTGTTAAAAGCACCTGACCTTTAAGAATTAACTGCTTGAGGAGTTTGAAGTACAATATTGGCGGGTATTGAAGTACTTGTTTTCTTGTAGTTTAGGTTCTGTCTGCCTAACTGGTGCGCTCACCTTTGGTTGTTGCGTATACCAGAAAACAAGTGCGAGTTGATTAGCTTAGTTGGTAAAGCACCAGATTATAAATCTGGCATGGCAGGTTCGAGTCCTGCATCATGACCCACACAAGTTAGCTCATTTGGTAGAGCAATTGGCTTAAGTCCAATCGGTAGTAGGTTCGAATCCCACACTTAAAAACACTCTGGCATTTTGCCGGAAACTTCCTGTCACGAAGTCCCCCTTCTTAGTTACGAAATCAAGCTCTGCGCTGAAGGTATTCGGCTGGTGAGCTATGTTACTAAACCCTCGGGTGCGGTCAGCAGAAATCGACAGCAACGACCAAGGTGCTAGTGCGATCGAGTTTTTAGTACGTCGAGTATTTCCCTCAGTGCTGGTGCAAGCTTGACCCGACGGAATATTTAACAGTCTCGGCTGTTTTGATCCATTTGCTAAATCTGGTTCGCCCGCGATCGAGACCGTGAATACCTTCAATTTGCGGAGTTTTAACCGAGATTAATTCTCATCTCCAAATTTTTGTTAGATATGTGGAAAACTTTTTATATTAAGCCCGAAGAACTAGCTTTGCTCTTTCACCGTGGCAGCTTCCAGCGAGTATTAAAACCAGGAACTCATCGCTACTTTGGCGGCGGTTGGTCGATCGACTGCTACAACTTAAATCAGCCCCAAGCCCAAATTAAAAACTTGGATTTGCTATTGCGAGATTTCCGCACTGAACTAGAAATTTATCTGACGATTGTTACTACCGAGTTCAACGAAGCTGCTGTCTTGAAAATTGGCCAAGAGTGGTTAGTGATGCCGCCCAACGAAACTCGTAGTTTTTGGCGCGGGTTTATTCCGATAGAAATCCAAAAATTTGACCTCGATCAATCTCTAGCTTTGCCCTTGGTTTTAGTCGATCGACTACGCGGTGTTGTTGTTAATGGCATCAAAAAACATCAAATTTCTGATACCCAACTGGGTTTAGCTTTTGTCCAGAATAACTTTGCTGGTACATTGGCGGCTGGTGAGCATTGCTTTTTTAACTTTGCTCGTCAAGTTGATGTGCATATTATGGATCTCACTCATCCGCTACCCACTTTTCCTCAAGCAGAGATATTAATTGATCGGCATCCCGATTTTGTGACTAATTTCTGTAATGCAATCGAACTAGAAGCCCAAGAATTGGGGATTGTGCGCCACAAAGGAAAACTAGTAGCCATTTTGCCGCCCTCGACTCGCCAGCTATTTTGGCAGGGGATCAATATTGAGGTAGTGGATCTGAGTTTTCAGGCGAAGCTAACTCCGCTTCAAGTCCAAGAACTGGTCAATGGTTCACCAGAAATCGCCCAGATTGCAGGGACTAATATTTATGCCAAAAACATCCCGGCTAGTCATGCAGGGCTATTGTTTCTCAACGAAGAATTCCAATCTGTGTTGCAGCCCGGATTCCATGCTTGGTGGAAATATGGTCGTTCTCTGCGCGTAGAAGTTACAGATCTAAGGTTGCAGTCGATCGAAGTTTCTGGTCAAGATATTTTGTCAAAAGACAAAGTGCCTTTGCGCCTAAATCTGATTGCTGGTATCCGGGTTACTGATCCGTTGCAAGCTCAGGTGGCCTGCCAAAACATTAAGGACTTTATCTATCAAGAGTTGCAGTTTGCTCTGCGGAGTGCGGTAGGAGATAGGACTCTCGATGGCATTTTGGAAGACAAGGGTTCGATCGATCAGCAGATTGCCATTTATATCCGAGAAAAAGTTGTGGGCTATGGGGTCGAGATTATTTCGGTAGGAGTCAAAGATATTATTCTCCCTGGCGAAGTCAAAGCAATTCTTAGCAAGGTGGTCGAAGCCGAGAAATCAGCACAGGCCAATGTTGTCCGTCGCCGGGAAGAAACTGCGGCCACGCGCAGTATGTTAAACACTGCCAAGGTGATGGAAGATAATCCGGTGGCTTTACGGCTCAAGGAGCTAGAGGTGTTGGAGCGGATTGCTGAGAAGATCGATAAGATTCAGGTCAATGGCAGTCTGGACAGTATCTTGACTGATTTGATTAAGATCGATCGGGCGAAAGGGACGTGATTTCGATCGAGAACCTACTAATTAATACATTTTTGTCAAATGTGGTAGATATGTATGCTAGCTCGATTTATGCTTTTTCTGAAATGCCATTTTTGGTGGCCACGCCGCACTATTTGAATTTATGACAACGCCCTTGGATACGCCATGGAAGCAGATTCTAGAGTCTTATTTCCCCCAATTCATGGCTTTTTTCTTCCCGGAAGCCTACAGCCAGATTGATTGGAGCCGAGGCTTTGAATTTTTGGATGGGGAGCTTCAGCAGGTCACTTTGGAGGCCGAGACGGGCAAAAGAATCGCTGATAAGCTAGCGAAGGTCTATCTACGAAATGGCGAGGAACAATGGATTGTTGCCCATGTCGAAATTCAGAATCAGAAGGAAGCAGAATTTGGTGAGCGGGTCTTTGTTTACTATGCGCGGCTGCGGGACAAATTTAAGCGGGAAGTGGCTAGTTTTGCGGTTCTGGGGGATACCGATGTAAACTGGCGACCCAATTCATTTGCTCGGGAGACTTTGGGCTTTAAAGTTCAGGCTTCTTTTCCGATCGTGAAGTTGGTAGACTATAAGAAGCGGAAGGAGGAGCTGGCAGCCAGTGATAATCCTTTTGCAGTGGTCGTACAGGCTCATTTAGCAGCTCAGGCTACCAAGGGTAAGGAAAGTCAGCAGCGGCGAAAAAAACAGAAGCTTGCTCTAATGAAGATGATGTACCAACGGGGCTACAGTGAGCAGGAAGTCATTGACCTTTTTCGTTTTATCGAATGGGTGATGATGCTGCCGCCAGAGCTAGAAAAAGCTTTTAAAAAAGATTTGATCGCCTACGAGGATGAGAAAAATATGCCGTATATCAGCAATCTTGAAAGGGAAAGCCGCGAGGCTGGCAAAGTTGAGTTGGTCATCAAACAACTGAGTCGTCGAAATCAGCTCTCTGAGGAGACATTGGGGAAAATTAAGGCGTTGCCGATCGGGCAGATAGAGCAGCTTGGTGAAGATCTGATGGACTTTACTGGTAGTAAAGATTTGGCGGACTGGCTCCAGCACTTTGCTAACTCTTAGTGAATGTTCAGGGTTCTCATAAATTAAGTCGTTGATACCCGACCTATCTTGACTTTGATATATTTACGTGGTTTCTTGCCTCACAGGACTGCCAGCCGTCATCCTGTGAGGCACATGGGCTTCTGAGGAAAGAAAACCCTCATTTTCTTTACTCGCCAGCCTTGAGCGATTAGTATTGTGGGTCGCTACAAATACGGTTTGCTTAAGAAAACAAGGCAAGATTTTTCAACGAGAGAATGCAGAGTTCAACATCTAATTTGAGGTCATGAAGGGCTTAAACAAACCGTATTGAGGTTGAGGTGAGGAAATTACTACTTGTCTAGGTGAAACAATAGTACCAATAATCGTATTCAGTCATTAAACAGGTTATTCTTTATGAATATTTATGAAAGGATGGAAGCAGCGGCCAAGGCATTAATTTCAGCTTGTACGCTTGGCGGAACAAGATTGGAATGTCTCTTTTTCATGTTAAGGATTACCAAATTCGGCTCATGCTCAGGATAAAACCGGGCATGATTTCATTACAGTCGATCGAAGCCGGAGATTCCAACACCTTTGCCTCTTGTCCTGGTCGATAGATCTCCACCCGCTTATTTTTGGGATCGACTAACAAGCCTAGTTTCACCCCAAGTCGTTGATACTCCTTCATTTTTTCCTGTAGCGGCTTTAAGCCATCTGTAGTTGATCGCAGTTCAATTACAAAATCGGGAACGACTGGACAAAATTGTTCGATCGAAACACCTTCCATGCGAGATTTTTCAACCCAAGAGGTATCAGGGGAAAGTATCCCCCCATCAAGTGCAGTGAAGTCATAGCCACCAGATGAGTCAAATGCTCGACCTAAATCAGTTTGTCGATTCCAGTACCAAACCTGCCCAGACAAATCTCCATTTTTTTCACTGCTAATCGAAAATGCTGGAGCCATAACAATCAATTCTTTATTCGGGGTCAATTCAAGGCGTAAGTCAGGATTATCAATACACAAGCGACCAAACTGTTCTGGTGTAATAGTCAGAGTTGTATTGCTAACATCCAGTAGCAGTGGCCGAGTATCAATCAACGTGTTGGGATGGTTGGCGATTGTCATAAAAACCTTTAAACGTTTGTGGGGTTACTTTATGCCTCTCGCATTATATCAGTAGCTCCTGCAAGGCTGGTTTAATTGTTGGTTACTAGCAGCAACCACTTATGAAGTGTTGCCCTAAGGCAAATCGATCCTATTATTAACAAGTCCCCACTGACTCTCCACATTATGACCACCCCACCCGCACCCATTAAACTCATTGTGGTCGATATCGACGGTACGATCGCTGGTAAAGATAATCAGGTGAGTCCCAAAGTCAAAGCCGCCTTAAAAGCCGCGCTCGATCAAGGCATCAAAGTCGGGGTAGCCACCGGGCGCATGTATCAATCTGCTCTGCGTTTCCATCACGAAATTGGAGCGAATGTGCCAGTCATGGCCTACCAGGGAGCTTGGATTCAAGATCCGACTAAGCCCGAGCCATATCGACATCTACAAGTAGATACTTCGATCGCTAAAGAACTCATTACCTACTTCGAGCAACCCCATTTACCTGCCGATCTCTCCATTCATGTCTATGTAGGCGACAAGCTGTACGTCCAAGCTGTCAAAGAAGACACCGAAGCTTATACTCAGCGCAGCTCAGTGATAGCCCATCCCCTCACCGATCTCCGCGATGCTTTGACCACGCCACCGACTAAAATTTTGGCCATGCACGAAGATGAAGACCTGATTGCTAGACTCTTGGCTGACCTAAAAACCAAATATCGCCCCGATCAGCTCCATGTAACCACTTCAGTTCCAATTTTCTTAGAAACCACTAATCCTGCGGTTAATAAAGGTACCGCGATCGATTACCTAGCCAAAAATCTCTTAAACATCACCGCTGACGAAGTAATGGCGATCGGTGACAACCATAATGATGTAGAAATGCTGGCTTACGCTGGTTGGGGAGTGGCCATGGGCAATGCTCCCGCTGCCGTGAAAGCTCAGGCTAACTGGGTGGCACCTGCTGTCGATGAAGATGGAGTGGCCGCCGCAATTGATCGATTTGTATTAAGCCAATGTTAAGATCTAGCAATGTTCTCAACAAACCCTGCATAAACCAGGGAATGTCTGGGCAACAACACATATCAGCATTGTAATTTATGACTCTTTTCGACTGGTTTGCCGATCGTAAAAAAGCTGACCCCGCAATTCAAACCCAGCAAGAGCGAGAAATCGCTGATGGTCTGTGGACAAAGTGTGATGACTGTGGGGCGATCGCCTACAGCAAAGACCTCAAAGCCAATCAGATGGTTTGTTTAGATTGCGAACACCATCGGCGGGTTACCTGTGATGAGCGAGTGGAGCAGTTAATCGATGGTGGCACCTGGAGTTCGTTAGATGATCATATCCGTCCATCTGACCCACTGAAATTCGTGCATCGTAAGCCTTATATCGATCAGATCAAAGAAACCCAAGACAAAACCGGACTCATTGATGCAGTCCTCACTGGCAGCGGCAAAATAGAAGGTGAAGGCGTGGTTTTGGGCGTGATGGATTTTCGGTTTATGGGCGGCAGTATGGGTTCAGTAGTGGGCGAAAAATTAACGCGGGCGATCGAACTCGGCACCAGTAACCGTCTACCGGTAGTTATTCTCTGTGCCTCCGGTGGAGCCAGAATGCAAGAGGGAATGCTGAGTCTGATGCAAATGGCTAAAATCTCCGCAGCCCTGGCTCGCCATCGGGAAGCCAACCTGCTATACATTCCCGTATTGACTAACCCTACGATGGGGGGTGTGATTGCTAGCTTTGCGATGTTGGGCGACATTATTTTGGCTGAACCCAAAGCCACGATCGGCTTTGCTGGTCGGCGGGTAATTGAACAAACCCTGCGGGAGAAGTTACCAGACAATTTTCAGACTTCGGAGTATCTGTTTGAACATGGTTTTGTCGATCGAATTATTCCCCGTCCCAAGCTGCGATCGACTTTGGCTCAGCTTTTGCGGTTACATCAATGCCATCCCAAGGAGCTGTCAGTAGCCGATGCTGCTGCTGGGATTTAGGTTCTATTGAGGCGGTGCAGCGAGCTCTTCTTTGGTCACTGGTTGCTCTGCCACCATTTGGGGTTGCCAGTTCTGGAAGCCTCTCGCTGACAAGATTTCGTGTTTGACGTTTACTTCTAAAGTTTTAGGGTCGATCGATCCTGGCACTGTCTGGAAACGATTTTTATACAGCAGCACATCCACGGTGCCATCGCCAGTAGCTAAGACTTTCAATGTTCCTAAGCTGCCATCACCACCCTTGTAGACATAAATTCCACCGGGTTTTACCTCAGTTTTTTGGCTGGTAGCAACAGATGGAGTTGGTGCGGTCTTTGAAGGATTATTACAGGCTGAGAGAATAGTAATAAGGCCGATCGCCACCAGGCAAATCGCTGGTCGAATCATCGGATAGATATTTTTCATATGTTATGGCCTGGTAGATTGCTGATAGTCTCAGTTTGCCCACAGATCGGTCTTCAACGAAAATATTTACCAAATTTTGCTGCCAAACAGGTGACGAACTATCGAGTTTAGTGATAGAATCGGAACTTTGTTAGTTACACAAGCATTCAACACATGGTTAAATTACGGCTCAAGAAACAGGGCAAGAAGCGCGAAGCCAGCTAT
>JANOXZ010000451.1:0-3886 GCA_031418695.1 Synechococcales cyanobacterium VAR_35_metabat_10 | reverse complement strand
ACCAAGAATTACTAATCGTTCTGGCTTCTTGGGCAGCGTAAAAATCTCATCAGAGGTCAGGGCATGTTCGATCCCTAAAATATTAGGCTTGACTGGTTCACCGCCCACAGCGATCAGAATTCGTTCACCCGTATATTTTTTGTCACCAACTGCTACTGTGTGGCTATCGACAAACGAGCCAACTCCAGTAATTAGTTCGACTTTGGAGTTGTCTAACATTCTTTGGTAAATGCCGTTGAGTCTACCAACTTCGCCGTTGACCTTTTCGACCATCTGCGACCAGTCTAAATGGCTTTCTACTTTGCTCCAGCCATAGCCTACGGCTTCTTCCATCAAGCCGGGGAAGTGAGCGGCATAAACCATTAATTTTTTAGGAATACAACCGCGATTTACGCAGGTGCCACCGAGCCGATCGAATTCAATTACTGCTACTTTTGCGCCATAGTCAGCCGCGCGGCGCGCGGTAGCAATTCCGCCAGATCCAGCCCCAATTACCAATAAATCGTAGTCGTAGCTCATATTGACCTCAGTAAATATAGGAAATGTGGGGATGGTTGATGGCGATCTGACTGCGTTTGTCGTTGGCTTCTGCGAAGGCAGACGCTATGCGTACCGCTAGGTCGTCCGTAGGACTTACGACTCCGCTCAGCCAACTGGTTAATTAGGTATCCGGTCGCTGAGCGAAGTCGAAGTGAACCGGATACCGACAGGCTAAGCTAGTGACTTTAAACTAAGCTTTAGCGCCTTTTAAGTAAGCTAGCATAGTGTTGGCATCAGATACTTCAAAGGGGTCGGTGGGGCAATTGTCGCTGTAGCCAGCTTCACTAAAGATCTTTTCGATCGACATATCTTTAACCACCATCGAATAACGCCAAGAGCGCATTCCAAAGCCTAAGTTGGTTTTGTCAACCAACATGCCCATCTTGCGCGAAAATTCGCCGCTGCCATCGGGAAGTAAGAAAACATTCTTAGCATTTTGGTTTTTGCCCCATTGATACATCACAAATGCATCATTTACCGAAACACAGATGACTGCGTCTACGCCCTGAGCTTTAATTTCATCATATAGCTCTTCATAGCGAGGCAAGTGAGATGTAGAGCAAGTAGGAGTAAAAGCACCAGGAAGCGAGAAAACTACTACTCTTTTACCTGCAAACAGGTCTTTGGTTGTAACATCTTGCCAGCGGAAGGGGTTTTCACCACCTACAGATTCATCTCTAACACGGGTCTTAAAGGTTACATCGGGAACGTGGGTAATTACAGCCATAGTAAATCTCTTGGTAAATCTCTTTAGTTTTGGACTAGTCCGTACATATCTCAGAATAATTCTGATGTAAGAATAAGTCAAGGGTAAAAATAATCTTTTTTTAATATCTGTTCTCATCATGGAAGCGCTACAATCGAAATCACATATCTTAAAAAGTCGGTGGATATGAATATCTCTCCTGATGAAATCGTCCAAATTTTGAAAGATCGCAGACTGCGGGTCACACCCCAGCGTTTTGCGGTATACCGAAACTTGCTCGATCGAGAGGATCATCCCACTGTTGATCGACTGTTATTAGATCTCAACGCCCAAGGGCCTGTTTCATCCCAGGCAACGGTTTATACCGCCCTCCAAGCATTACAGACTGCTGGCTTAATCCAAGAAGTCCGGATCGAAGCCGGAATTGGCCGGTATGATGCCAATGTACATCCTCACCATCATTTTTGCTGTAATGGCTGTGGCTCGATCAAAGACCTCCCTTGGCAAACCTTTGCCGAACTAGACTTGCAAAAAATTAAGCCCGAGCTGCAAGCCCAGACTTATGAAGTGGTAGTACGTGGCCTGTGTAGCAATTGCCAGCAATAATTTAGGCGCTTTGCTTAGCCAGATTATTGAGCAGCCACAGCGAAAAAATTAGCCCAATAAAGTGAGCAAAAATACTTTGGGTATTGGCTAGCACCTCTAACATTTCCATCGGTTGAATAGTAATATTAGCCATCGTCGAGCCGCTATTCATCACTTGGCTAAGAGCGAAAGGATTGATCAATGCCAAAGATTTACCAAACAGACTCCAAATTAAACCTTGCGCGCCTAAAATTCCTAGAGCTAGCCCTCCAGTATTAATAAATACACCCATTTGAATTAACTTGACCGTATCGGCTTTGCGGGGGCGAGTATTGGCATCAGCAAATTTTCTGGCAGATAAACTGTATCGCAGAAACCAAAAAACCCCAGCAAAAGCCAGTGCCAAAGATAACACTGTAAAGACTAAGCCACCTCCAGTGTTACGGTCTGTACCAACTCCTGCTGAATTTCTAACCGTCGCCGTCCAGGCGATCGCAATTAATAATGACATGCCAGAAACCACTGCTGGCACCAACTGTCCCACCAAACCAAAGCGGCCAGCGAAACGCAAGTTAGACGCAATTTTTTTAGCGGCTACCGGAGTTGAACTATTGTTAAGAGGTTCTGTCATGATGTTTTCAACAAATCGAAAGAAAAGTATATATAGAAATTCCCCAAGGGGAAGGATAATCGAGCTAACCTTAAAACAAGCATCTAATAACTCAGTCTAAGTATTAAAACCGATCGGTAGCAATAATGGCTAGATCGAGAATAAGTAGAATTACAGTTTGGCGAATTTATTGAGCTAAACAGTAGGCTGAGATCGATGCTTTTTCAGAAGGGGTGTGTAAGGCTAATCGCTACTATGATTATACCTACCCAAGATTTCAGTACTTTAAAGCATTCTAGTGGTCAAAACTATGAAATTTGATGACATTTACCGCTTCTTTCAAAATCCACCGCCACTTTATCTCAACCAAGAACTAGCGGTTTGCTACATCCTGGCTGTCTTGATGGATGGCGATTCCTATGGCACTGAGTTGATTTCTCGCTTAGAGAAAGAATCCGAAACTTTCCGGCTTTCAGATACTGTGCTATATAGCGCCATCAAGTTTCTAGAAGGCTCCGGCATGATTTCTGGCTATTGGAAAAAGGTGGAAGGCCGAGGTCGTCCTCGTCGGATGTATAAAATCCATCTAGATTGGGAGTCTAAAGCACGAGAATTTGCTAGTTTCTGGAGCAGCTACAGCGAGGCCAGCCTCAAGCAGCCTACAGTAATGCCCAGCAAACCCCTGTTGTTGGTGTGATCAGGCGAGCAATCGGAGGCACCCTTGCCTCCTGTTGTCTTCTTGTGATATCTTAATAGTTCTGGTGTAAATTCCAGTCGAGTGCGCGGGCGTAGTTTAGTGGTAAAACCATAGCCTTCCAAGCTGTTGTTGTGGGTTCGATTCCCACCGCCCGCTTAAAAATGAAAAGAACAAAACATACTCTCTGACAATATTTGGGGAGTATTTTTGTGGTAAATGAGAAAATCAGTTTAGGTTAATATTTTCTTCATAATCTTGTTTAAAGCCTTGCTGTTAAACAGTTTTAAGCTAACTTAACCTCAACAAATCTCAATTCAGACCAGATCAAACGTGTCAAATTGTAAATTTTCTGCTAATTTTGTTAAAGAATAGAAATAATATCTATCCAAATTTAAAATATTTCTCGATCGCGCAAGGGACCTAGAACATGACCATTGCATTAGATAGAGGCCAGGAGCGGGGACGGTTTGACGTTCTTGATGACTGGCTGAAAAAAGACCGCTTCGTATTTGTCGGCTGGTCTGGAATTTTGCTGTTCCCTACGGCCTTTTTGGCTTTGGGCGGCTGGATGACCGGTACAACCTTTGTTACCTCTTGGTACAGCCACGGTTTGGCTTCTAGCTACCTCGAAGGTGCTAACTTTCTGACTGTCGCTGTTTCCACTCCTCCCAATAGCTTGGGTCACTCCTTGCTATTCCTTTGGGGTCCAGAAGCTCAAGGTGACTTCACTCGCTGGTGTCAGTTAGGT
>JANOXZ010000450.1:0-3693 GCA_031418695.1 Synechococcales cyanobacterium VAR_35_metabat_10 | reverse complement strand
GGTCTTTGTCCCACTTTGAGTTGCTACTCGCAATTCCAAAGCATCAGTCAGCGTTGTCGCGCAGTTGCGGGAGTTAACCTTACTAAGTTCAACAGTTAAAGACAACGCGGCAACTCAGCAAGATCAACCCTTACGCAGGGGGTGTGGGGGAGGCGTTTCGTCCCCCACTGCGGGGGCGTGGGGGGAAGACCCCCACACCGGGGTTTTGCAAGCAACGTTAACCCAAATGGCTGAGGTCTGGGCGATTGGAGCAAAAACTGCTAGAATGGCGGCATCGTCAACATTGTGATGTATTAAGTCTTTTGGTTAACGTATCTAGCATCGACACTCTCGCCCAAGAACTGGCGAATATTCAGCAAACTAGCTCCAAGAAAGTTGCTCTCCTCGGCTCTCGGCATGTCCCAATCATGCACCAGCACCTCATCGAGATGATGAGCTATGCCTTGGTTCTCTCTGGCAACCGCATTATTACTTCTGGCTCCTTTGGCACCAATTCAGCCGTGATTAAAGGGGCTTTGCGTGCTGACCAAGATCTACTGACGGTGATTTTGCCTCAGAGTTTGAGTCGCCAACCTCGGGAATCGCGGGAGCAGCTCGAAAATGTGATGCATTTGGTGGAAAATTCCCAAAATGATGATTTGCCTTTGGGTGAAGCGAGTTCTCTCTGCAATCACGAAATTATTTCTCGCTGTCAGCAATTGGTTTGTTTTGCTTTCCACGATAGCCATACTTTGCTGCAAACTTGCCATGAAGCTGAGGAACAGCGCAAGCTAGTGACATTGTTTTACTTCGATTAGTACGACGTTGCTCGATAGCTTCGCTTGCACCAGAGGTGATCGACAGTAAGACCGCCGGGATGCCAGATTATTTATGATTGCCATAGAAAGCAAAGAGACTGAAAAACAGTATTTCAATATGTTTTGACTGCCTTGAGCTTTTGGTATTGTTGCAATTCTTCCTGAAATGCTTCGATTTGGCTATTAAGGGCATCTAGGTGAGCCTGGTAGCGCAGTTGTTGGTTCCGATCGGTGGCAGATTCTGCCTCGATCGCCATTTCTGCTACTGCGACCTGGAATTTTTTGAGTTGGGCTTGGGTAATGCCATATTGTCTTTCGTTAAAAATCATACGTATCAACTGGTACAAACCTTTTGATATTCTCATACAATATTTTTGTTGTGTCAAATAATTGATTTTGAAACTACTGTAAATAAAGCAGGCTGCCAGATTTGAGCATTACAATCAGATGTTCAATGCGTTCATACTCGTTGAGTTCTTGTTCCTCCGCAAGACTTAATTGTTGGGCAGCAGATTTAGCCAGCAGATCTTGTAATCTTGCTTGCATTGCAGTGGTGGGTTTGAATTTCATCACTTCATCATGGCTGAGGTTGCTTACAATAAAATCTAAGACATACCTGTAGAGATCTATGGGTGCTCTGTCAGCCATGAGTCCAAGCCGTAACAACTCAGGCAGTCTTGATTCCAAGACCCCTTCAGTGGTTGAACGTTCGGTAATTTCTTCTAACAAATTGTCAGGAAGATCTACAGTAATTCTGGTCATCTAAAATGCCTTAATTTATCTGACCACATTATCGAAGAAAATCTCTCGATCGTCAAAAATCAGGAATTCATTGAGATCTCTGAAATAGCCGCAACATAGGTGGTGGGCACTGCCCACCCTATATTCGATCAATTCTATCGATCGAGCCACTGATCAATTTGTCTCACCACAGTCAGCGCTGAATAACTGACTCCAGCAGTGCCTTCGCCGGGATGAGTCGAATCACCGACCAACCATAAACCATCGATCGGAGTGCGATTTGCCACGCCAAAGGGGCCAAAAGTTGCCACCCGCTGACCTACTCCACCCACATAGCCCCGATAGCGACCAGTAAACTTCTCAAAAGTTTGGGGTGTACCAGCTTCACAGACTTCAATGTTTTCAGGGTTGAGCTGGAAAAAAGTGGAGAGGCGATCGATCGCTTCCTTGGTATACTCCGCCTTCATTGCCGCCACATCCGCATCAGGGGCATACCATTTATTTGGATCGGTGAAAGACGAAGCAATAATGGTGGCCTTGCCTGCTGGTGCCCGACCATCGCCCTCTTTGCTAACCGAGACAAACAGGGAATTGTTTTCGCCAATTACTCCCTGCTCGTCATAGAGAAACTGGAGATGGGGTGGACAGTCTGGGGGAATGGCCGATCGATCGACTCCCAAATAAATCACAAAAGCTGCTGAGGGCATGGGTAATTTAGCCGTGCCGCGCTGATAGTTTTGCCAACCCCAAGATTTTGCTGCGGATTGGTGATTGATAGCTTCGCTTGCGCCATAGGCGATCGAAGCCGAAGTAACCATCTGGGCAAGATTTTGAATCGGCACATTTGCCACCACATAATCAGCCGTTTCGACCCAGCTTTCGCCGGTTTTGCTGTTAGTTACTGCTACTCCAGTCGCGCCTTGGCTATTGGTTTGGATTTCGGTGACTTGGTGGCGCATGAATAGCTTGCCGCCGTCGCGTTCTAGGGATGCTATTAATCGATCGACCAAGGTTTGCATACTGCCGTTTAAGTGATAAAGACCTTGGGGGGCTTGAGAGACTCCTAAGGCAGTCGCTGCATACAATAAAGCCGTTTCTGACGCTGTTACTTGGGAATATAGCTTGAGTTGCAGATCCAAAAATAACCGCAGACGACGATTGTTGCCTAACCCCAACCAATTCAAGGCATCGCCTACGGTAGCTAGGGTAAATGGCACAGTCAGCAAAGTATCTGGTCGTACTGCTGCCAAGAGCTGACCAATATCCCAAAGGTTGCGCGGTGGGAGTACTGGGTCGCGGCTTTGGAATTGCCAGCTAATCTCGAAAAGTTTTTGTAAAAGATTCCAAAATGTCTCGCTACCTGGAAACTGCTGTTCTCGCTCGTTTTGCCAGCGCTGTGGATCGCGCCAGACTGAGATGGGGGTGGTTTCGCCCGGTAAGAATACGGCGCAGGCCGGGTCGCATTCGGTGGCTGGTGGTAGGTCTATTTCTAGTTCACTGAAAATGCGGTGATGGATGCCGCCCGGTTCTAGTCCGGCTACTTGGGTGGCACCGACATCAAAAATGTAGCCGCGTCGTTGAAAAGTGGAAGCGCAGCCGCCAGGGACGATCGCCTGATCAAAGACTATTACTTGGTGCCCGCGTTTGGCCAATAGTGCTGCGGTGGTCGCGCCGCCGATTCCTGCTCCGATTACGACGATTTTTGCCATGGATTTTGTTTGTTACGTTTCTTTACAGAAATTATAGACTCTTGCCAAAATCCTTGCTTGTCATTTAATTCGCAATTCGCTAAGATTACCTAGTAAGAACGCTCCCAACTATCATGCGGATTATCACAAAAGCCCGCCTAACTGACTTCTCCTCTGAATATCCTAATGCTAAAAGAAATTTACTAACTTGGTATAAAATCACGAATGATGCCACTTGGCAAAACTTTGTAGAACTGAGGGAATCTTTTCCTGCTACTGATCTTGTGAAGAATTTCACCATTTTTAATATCGGTGGAAACAAATATCGATTAATTGTTTATATTGACTATGAAAGCCAGATAGTTTTTATTCGTCATGTTCTTACCCACTCTGAGTATGATGAGGATAATTGGAAAAGTGATGAATGGTATGAGTGAATTTAAAGGTGAATAGCTTATGTTGATTAC
>JANOXZ010000449.1:0-7441 GCA_031418695.1 Synechococcales cyanobacterium VAR_35_metabat_10 | reverse complement strand
ATTTTTGGTCCAGTGGTGGTGCTGATCGAAGTCACTTCTTTTGAGGAAGCGATCGAGGTTCTCAATGACACATCCTATGGTTTATCTTCTTCGGTTTATACCCAGGATATCAACCGGGCTTTTCAGGCGATGCGCGATATCGAAGCGGGTATTACCTACATCAATGGCCCAACGATCGGAGCCGAGGTGCATTTACCTTTTGGTGGCGTGAAACAAACCGGCAACGGACATCGGGAAGCAGGGAATGCGGCATTGGATGTTTTCTCAGATTGGAAGAGTGTTTATATTGATTTTTCTGGTAAGTTACAGCGCGCGCAAATTGATAATCGTTAAATCTGTAGTTTTAGTGACTATTGTGGTGCAATTGCTAAGCTAGAAATAAGGACAAAGCAGGAAAATTCACTGAATTAGAGGCATCGTCTATGGAAACAGCTATTTTCTCCTTACCCCGTAGCCCCAAACTCCACACCGACCTGCCTGGAGCAAAGGCTGCTGCCCTTATTAAACGCGATCAGGCAGTTACTTCGCCTTCTTACACCCGAGGATATCCTTTGGTGGTCGCAAGGGGTGAGGGCTGTATGATTGAAGATGTGGACGGTAACGTTTTTCTGGATCTGACAGCGGGCATTGCTGTTACGAATACAGGGCATTGTCACCCTAAAGTCGTTGCGGCTATTCAAACCCAGTCTAGCCAGCTCCTACACATGTCTGGTACTGATTTTTACTACGAACCGATGATAGAGCTGGCCGAACGATTGGCTCAGTTAGCTCCTTTTCCTTTAAACGAGCAAGGCATTCGCGCTAAAGTTTTCTTCTCGAATTCTGGTGCAGAGTCTTTAGATGGTGCCTTGAAACTGGCACGCTATGCCACCGGTCGATCGCGCGCAATTTCTTTCTTAGGAGCTTTCCACGGACGCACCTATGGAGCCATGTCTCTGACCGGATCGAAGGTGGTGCAATGTAAAGGGTTCAGTCCGCTGGTGCCGGGAATTGACCATATCGCCTATAGTCATGCCGGATTAGACTATTTAGAAACATCGTTATTCTCTACCGTGGTGCCGCCTTCTGAAGTTGCGGCAATTGTAGTTGAAGCTATTCAGGGCGAAGGTGGCTATATCGTCCCAGAGGATGGTTTTCTAGAGCGGATTCGCCAAATTTGCGATCGGCACGGCATTCTCATGGTAGTCGATGAAGTGCAGTCTGGCATGGGTCGCACTGGCAAGTTGTTTGCGATCGAGCATTGGCATATTCAACCCGATATCATCACTATTGCCAAAGGCATCGCGAGTGGCTTGCCACTTGGGGCATTTCTGGCTCGCCCAGAAATCATGACTTGGCCACCTGGTTCCCACGCCACCACCTTTGGCGGCAACCCGGTTGCTTGTGCAGCAGCCAATGTTACCTTGGATTTACTACAGGAAGAGTTGATGGATAATGCCCTTCTGCGAGGCGCAGAACTACAAGAGAGTTTAAGGCGGTTGGGCGATCAATTTATTGGTCTCTCTCTGCCGCGCGGCAAGGGATTAATGGTGGGCATGGATATTTTGGATTCAGAGGGACATTTCTCTGCCAAACGTCGTGATGCCATTGTGGAACAGTCTTTTTATCATGGATTGCTGCTTCTCGGTTGCGGCAAGGCTGCTATTCGTTTTTGTCCACCATTAGTGATTGATGCCGACCAAATTCAAATGGCACTGAAGATTTTAGCCACAGTTTTAGCAGAAAATTCCGCATAAAGAGGAGTTGTTATGAAACCCGCAGAAACCGCACAGCAGCTTTGGAATTTACTATGGCAGGAGTATCGTGATCGCGTGACCTATGCCCGGATCTATAAACAAATGATTGAAGAGGCTGGCGGATCGATCGCTAATGATCATATTGCCTTCCGTACTCTGCGATTGACCATTGATCAAAATGGCCACAGTATTCAGCTTGGCATTCCTTATCTAGCCAAAATCATTGAAGCCCTGGGATATCAGCAAGTTGGTGAATATCATTTTCCGACACAGTTCCTCTATGCCCAGCACTATGCTCATCCAGAACAAGATAACTATGATCTACCCAAACTGTTCATTAGCGAATTAATTGTGGATGATCTGCCAGAAAACGTTGCAGCTATGATTAGAGAGACTGTGCAGAGTGGCGAGTTCCCCCCATATCCAGATCTGTTGTCGTTGAAATTGATCAACGCATTGGATCAACAGACTTTACTGAACCAATTAGTTCATCTATTCAAACGTCCTTGGCAACCACCTAAAAAATTCACGTTAGAACAGGTAAATGCTGTCAGCCAATATGGTGCCTGGGTCATGCTCTACGGCTATTCTGTGAACCATTTCACCGGCTATGTGAACCGTCATCAAACCGCAAAATATCAAACTATTGCCCAAACGATCGCGGGGCTAAACAATCTTGGGGTGCCGATGAAATCATCGATCGAAGGAAGTATCGAGAGTGGCCTTTGTCAAACAGCAACTCAAGCGGTTATAGAGCCAGTCTGGGTAAAAGATGACACCGGCACCCTCATCCAAATCACTTGGCCTTATGCCTACTATGAAATTGCCGAACGCCATCAGATTCAAAACTCATCGGGTGATGCGGTGCTTTTTGCCGGATTTCTGAGTGCCCAAGCACAACAGTTGTTTGAAATGACTCGCCGATCCTCCAGCAAAATTTAGAGATTTTATCCCTCTCTGAACAAATTTTCACCGCAAAGAGGTTTTTTACACCTAGTCTCCTATAACGAAATGAGAATATATCTCATAACTACATTGTAGACCCCAGCACACAACTCTTAACTAAATCACGAATAATGTTTTCTTTGACTAGTAGCAATCGCATGATTTGCATTAGCATATCCTGCAACTGTTCCCGGCTCATATCCTGCATTGAGCGTTCAATAAGTTTCATTTGAAACTCTTGTTCTAAAGACAGTTGAAATGACGACGTATTCATACCAGCCTCCTGTTTGTTTAAAATCGCCTGGTAGATTGAAAAGGGTTTTGTTACAAAAATTATATGAAGTATTTTTGCAACCTTTCATCTTAGAGGGGTCACTAGTTTGACTCTAGTAATAGAGAATTGTCCTAACTTCATTATAATTAGGAAACATGAGGTTGTGCAAAAACTGGTATTCAGTTCTCATGACAACCTTTAATATAAATAGTGATTTAAAGAGCCTGCTATTCAAGTAAATCTGGTTCTTGACGCACAATCATGTCGTAGAGAGACTGAAAACTAAACCACCCTTTAAAATGAGAGCCAATCTGGCTATAGGCTAAAAGAGCTGTTTCGTGGTCAATGAGCACTGGTTTTCCGGCTGCTTCTGCCAGCAGTTGGGCGTGACAACAGCGATTCATCGAGATAAACCACCATACAGCTTCGTCTACTGTCTGACCAATGGTTAGTAGACCATGATTACGCAGGATTACCGCCTTTTTTTCGCCCAGAGTAGCAGCAATCCGCTGGCCTTCAGATGTATCTAAAACTACTCCTGTGTAGTCTTTAAACAAAGCATGATCCTCATAAAATGCACAAGCATCCTGAGTGATCGGATCAAGCAATCTTCCTAGTGTTGACCAAGTTTTGCCATAAAGTGAATGAGAATGAGCCGCTGCATCCATGTCCGGTCTGGCTTGGTGGATTTGGGAATGGATTGCAAAAGCAGCTTTATTGACCGGCTTGTTACCTTTGATAACTTCGCCCTGATGGTTGACCAACAATAAATCTGATACTCGGATATGACCAAAATACATGCCGATCGGGTTGACCCAAAAACAGTCTGAATATTCTGGGTCGCGCACGGTGATGTGTCCGGCAATGCCTTCATCAAATTCGTAGTGAGCAAATAGCCGAAAGGCGGCAGCCAATCGCTGTTGGCGATGACGGCGATCATCTTTTACATTATTAAATACTGGTGGGGTGGGGAGGCTGAATTGCGACACAAATTTACCTCGTAAACAACAGACCGTAAGACTATTATATCTTTTGGATGGCAGAATCAAGAGCGATCAAAAAACTTAAATCACTAGAAGTCAGTGAATAAATGCCTAGAGTACTTGCCCAGGGTTCACAGGATAGTTTGACGACGAATCCGACTTTAATCTTTACTGAATAGTTCTAATACTTGCAATATTTTTCTCCCACTCCATGCCATTAAAATCAACAATTTTATTGATTGTTAAGGTCTCACCATCCACACATCTTAAATTGATACTGTAGCAGTCAGGGTGCGATCGAGGAGTATAAAAAGCCTTGATACCACACTGCTTGCAGAATGTGTGTGATGCCTTGCCGGTATTGAACTTGTATTCAGTGATAACATCCTGGCCAGACAATAAGGCGAATTTTTCTTGGAGGACATTGTAGTGCAAATATCCGGATTTATGGCAAATTGAGCAGTTACAATTAATGGCATCAACTACTGCTGGTGCCAAAAAAGTAAATGCCACTGCGCCGCAATGACAGCCGCCATGATGTTTGATAGTTTCCATCAGTGTGTGGTCTACAGTTATGGTATTTCTGGAATAGCAATGCCTGCTTGGTCGAATCTTTTTTTCATAGATTCTTGAGTTCTAAAATACACAGACCAATAATCTTTGGTCTTGACCCAAGGGCGCACCGCAAAGCGCATGCCCTTTGCCCCCCATTCCAAAATACCAACTTCTGGTGCAGGCTCTTTTAAGATGCGATAATCTTCAGCTAAAACTTCATCAATGATCTGTTTAATGCGATCGATGTCATTCTCACATTTTGCCCCAAAAACCAGGTCAATCCGACGCTGGGGCTGATCAGAGAAGTTAGTCAGGCAATCGTCAAACAGCTTACGATTGGGAGCGATAATAGTGCGATTATCTGGTGTGACCAGAGTGGTAGTGAGGGGGTGGATTCTTTTGACTGTGCCACCCATACTGGTGCCCTCCACGTAGTCACCTACTTTGAAAGGACGAAGCACAATGATCAAAATACCGGCAGCAAAGTTAGATAAAGATCCTTGCAGGGCAAGGCCAATGGCTACCCCGATCGAACCCAGAATAGCGATGAATGATGCAGTTTGTACACCCAGTTGACCGAGAGAAATAATTACCGTCATGGTAACTATGGCAATATAAACTAAATTGCTAGCGAAAAGTACCAAAGTGGCATCTAGCTTGGCTTTTTGACTTGATCGGCTCACCATCATTTGTAGGAACCGGGCAATCTGAATGCCGACCAAAGTAATCAAGAGAGCCGAAACGGCTTTGCCGCCAAAATCGGCAAGCCACATATAAAGTTGAGGTATAAGTTCTGTCTTGTTGTCCATAGAAGGTTTTGCTCCAAGGGCAGAGGGCAGAAATTACACTGTACCTCAATATGTTCTTTTGGGCAAAGCTGTGAGCGAGAAACAGTCTGAAATATTTAGCTGAATTTTTGTCTAATCCTGATCCAGCCTGCTATTGAGATACCTAGATAGTTGGCTGATAAGTCTATTAAATCAAAAGTTCGGGTTGGTATCCACATTTGTGAAAATTCTTCGATCGTCATGGTTACCGCAATGATCAAGCAGCCCAGTAATATTTTGTAATTACCAATTTTAATTAGTTGATCGGCTAACGCATAGTTTAGCAAGTAGGCAAGAGTACCAATAAAAATAATGTGTCCGAGTTTATCTCCAAATGGCAAGCTATTAATCAAGTTGATGATGCTCTTAATCCTCCCTAGGTCATTGGCGACAATAATGCCAGTGATAAACAAGGAAAATATGAAAAAGGGTAGCCAGCGCTGAAGTCGCATGTTGTTTTTGAATGATTGATTACGCTAAACTACACTATCTCTAAGACATTGTCCGGAGAGGAAAAATCTGTTGGAATGTTAGTAATGTTGAATTGTTGATCTTTTCAAGCCATTGATCCTAACAAATAATCTTTGTAGCTTTCTTCTGCTAACTTGGCTAATACAACCCAAATATTTCAGCCAAAAAATATTAAGATTTGGTCATCCCGACCTGATTACACCCATGGCCAGTAACACTATTCTCAAAGCCAACCCCGAAACATTAGCTGCGGCTAGCTGTGCTTTATTACTAGGGGCGGCTGCCCTGGCCATCCATAACCATCTGGCTTTAGTGGGGATCATCCTGCTGGTACTGGCTTATCTAACTGGGGGTTATGCTAGCGCGATCGAAGGTCTAACAACTCTCTGGCAAGAACAGGAGCTAGATGTAGATCTGTTGATGATCGTGGCTGCTCTGGGAGCTGCTGCTTTAGGTTGGTGGCAACGAGATTTCGATTTGGCGATCGATGGTGCAGTGCTCATTTTGATCTTTGCCATCAGCGGTGTTTTGGAAAGCTATGCCATGGATCGGACTGAACGCAGTATCCAGAGCCTGATGAGTCTTACTCCCGACAGTGCCCGCTTGATTGATGGTGAAACCATGGTTTCGATCGGAGGCTTAAAAATTGGAGATCGATTGCTGGTGAAACCAGGGGAACTGATTCCTACCGATGCCAAAATCATCAGTGGCAGCAGCAGTATCAACCAAGCAGCGATTACTGGCGAATCTTTGCCGGTGGAGAAAACCATTGGTGCGGAGGTTTTTGGTGGCACCATTAACGGCAGTGGAGTATTGGAACTAGAAGTTCATCAACCACCGGCTAGTAGCCTGATTCAACGTATTATCCAACTGGTAAAACAGGCCCAGACCGAAAACACTTCGGCGCAGGACTCGATCGAACAGTTTGAACGGCTCTACGCCAAAATTATTGTGATTAGTGGTTTGGCGATCGGCATTATCCCCGCCTTAATCGGCTGGTGGGATTGGGAAACTGCCATCTATCGGGCACTGATTTTTTTGGTTGTGGCTTCTCCTTGTGCTTTGATGGCGGCGATTATGCCCGGTTTGCTATCGGGCATTGCCAATGGTGCTAGACAGGGGATTTTGTTTAAGAATGGCAGTACTTTAGAGGCGATCGGCCAAGTAAAAACCATTGCTTTTGATAAAACTGGCACCCTGACTACTGGACAATTACAAGTGGCAGAGGTTTGGTATTTAGCTGAAGATGGCACTGTCCAACAGGAGAGCAGCAAGTTATCCAGCAAGGCTTTGAAGGTGCTGACTTTAGCGGCTTCGATCGAGTTTGGTTCAGAGCATCTGATCGGCAAAGCGATCCAGGAATTTGCGGTAGAACAAGGATTGGCGTTGCAGTCTGCTACCGAGATCGTTGCTGAACCGGGTAAGGGAATTAGTGGTTGTCTAGATCAGCAAACAATCTTTGTAGGCAAAGCTCAGCCTACTGATCAATGGGGTCATTTGGCCACTGGTGTTCAGACGATTGCTTGGGTGGTAGTAGACGGTACAATTCAAGGGGCGATTACTTGTCGAGACTATTTGCGCCCAGAAGCTGTGGAGACGATCGAGAGTTTGCGACAATTGGAGATTCGATCGATTATTCTGACCGGCGAT
>JANOXZ010000448.1:0-3067 GCA_031418695.1 Synechococcales cyanobacterium VAR_35_metabat_10 | reverse complement strand
GACGGGGTTGGGAGATAAGAGTCATCGCAATCGGTAAATCTGGATGTGGACGGGAAATTTGACTGTGTGTTTTCAAGTTACCCAAGAACCTTTTATTGAACCACAATTATGGCGGCTTACTCTAGACTCGATATATGATTTCACGCAGTAGGCCAGGATTAATAGCTAGCCGAGTTCATCTTGAGAAGTCTGTGGCAGAATTGGGAGGTCTTGATTACGATGTATCGATGTCCTTTAGGTCACAAGTTTGGTATTAGAAGTCCAGGTGCATAACGCTCTGCGGGATATTTTACGATTAGAACCCATAGGGAGCGCTAGTCCAAGCTGGCCACACCATCTGAGCATGGCGCGGCTGGTAGCAAGAGCTGTGCGCTTGGGTAAACCAGCTCTCATTCAAACTGGTGTACCGGCTGAACAGGCACCCTATCGATCGAGCTATCTAACCCCTGCTTTACTCTGGGGAGAACCAGTGGCGATCGTGGCTGAACATAGAATTCTGAATCAGATTTCTCATGATCTCCCTCTCCTGCAAAAAGCTCTAGCCATCAATGTCCCTCATTCTTTGATGTTGTTGACTCCTGAAATCTGGTTAGAGAAAAATTTAGACATCCCAGTGATTATCGATGGAGCAGATCAATTAGAGCATTGGGTCCAAACTTGGCTTCAGGCCGAAATCAAACCCACCGATTGGGAATTATTGCCAAACTCGATCGATCAACGGGTGCAACTAACCAAAAGTATTTTCCAGCGCCCAGTGAATCCCTATGACTGTTATTTTCTGGGAGAACAAGAACTATTGATCTTACAAGAACTGTTAGCTGACCGAGAATTGCCGCTAGTATGGCAAAAGTTTCAACAGCAGCTTAGTAAAGGCTGGAGCTGGGCAAGAGTTGATCGATCTCAAGGTTCAGTGACTCTCTCTGCCCGCCCGATCAATCTGGGAGCAGAATTAGCCCCAATTTGGTCAAGGCAAACCTGTGTCGCGATCGGCAATGTTTTAGATAGCGAAGTTACTGCCCCCAGTTTCCGACAGGAATTAGGTTTGGGCGAAATGACCGCTGTGCGATTCGGTGCCGGAGTCAGCTTAGACCCCATTCAGCTCTATGTTCCCAATTGGATGCCGATGCCCAATACCCCGATGTTTCAGACAGCTTTTGTGCGAGTGGCGATCGAACTCATCCATCGACAATTATTGGCAGCGCCAGGATTTATTGTGATTGTGGTGGGCGATACGCCCTTAAAAGCTCAGGCGGCGGCGGCGATCGCTGCTCAATATGGTTCTGGGGTACAGGTGGAAAAACTGGGTTTGGGGACGGCGAATATTTTGGTAACGAGTTGGGATTTTTGGTGTAATCATCAGGAAGAATTGCCTTCACCCAAATTACTAATTATTGCCACGCTGCCGATTCCTTCGGTAGAAGACCCCTTAGTAGCTGCCAAAGTCAGTGGCTATAAGCAGCAGCGCCAAGATTGGTTTCGGCAATATTTGTTGCCTGCTGGCATGAAGGTGTTACGAAGATCGATTGCTACTGTTGCTCGATCGGCGGGCTTAGTGGCAATTTTAGACAACCGCACTAATAACCGCAGCTATGGTTCTCAAATCATTGCTACTTTGGGAGCAGTGGCGAAGGTTGAGCGGCCTGAGTTCCGGTAAAATAAAATCCAACTAGCAAAATTTTTGCCTTCATCATGCAAAACACTCGTCTCAGCAATCTATTGGGCTACATCAGCATCAATCTTCGCAACTGGTTGGCCAATCCTTGGCGACGAACTTCGATGATTATTATCTGTTTGTTAAGCGGCTACTTTTTAGGTGGGGCTATTTCCCTGATTTCTGGTCAAGCTGCGGTATCAGATATTGCGATCGCCGCTCTTATGTTAGCCATTACTGAATTAGTGAGTTTCTTGGCCTACCGAAGACGCGAAAACTATACCCGTTTAGGAAGTTGGGGCACCGATTTACTCAATGCTCTCAAAATTGGCTTCATTTACAGTATGTTCGTTGAATCCTTTAAGTTGGGGTCTTAGAAAAATAACTAGTTATTTTGATAGTCACTAGATCTTGTAGAGTATAGAGTCAAGGTCATTTGCGTATTTCCGCACTACTTAGGACGGTATAGTACATATCCTTTCTCCGGATCTTGTCCGAAAACCTTCACGAATGCTCCCTTATCATTTTGTAACCACTGAATTTCTGGCTTATCATGCCAGCCAAATTGATCTTCTAGTGGCAAGGTTCGCAACAGTGAAACATCTCGAACTACCTGAGACCAGCCAAAAGCTGTCGTCGTAATCGCCGTTATTAAACCAGTTTATGGTATTTGATAAATGATATTTAGAAAAAATCAGATTTATCAGGGTTTAGCTAACAGTCCGGCAGATCCTTCAACTTCCACGAATCACAGACCCCCACAGAATTCAGCGTCCATTATGGGAGTAAAGATTTTTGCTGATCATTTTCGCTGCGTTTCAATGCAGCATCGCGCCGAAAGGCAATGACTACCAAGACGAAGCAATATAGCATTACTAGCAAAGTTCCAATCCATGATGGTTCTGGACGGTCATCGCTACTCTGACTAACTTCGGACATTATTTTCGTCATAATCAAGTTTCAAACCTCGATCGTGTGGAAAGGAAATTTCCATAACACCTAAATCATAACCGCTTTCATTATAATCAAGCACCAGCCCATCGATCTCCTTAGGCTCCATATTCATCACTAAAACCAAAGGACTTCCAGCAATATTCTGAGCATTTAAAGAAGCCGCCGCCTGATAATATAATATGTCTTTGGCGTGAAGATTCAGTTTCACTAGGTGACCTTGAAGACGGTTCGATCAGCTCAGGCTTATGGTCGCCACAAGAGTCTGTCTACATTGATTCGATATTTTAGGTCGAGTTGCAATCGACCCCTGACAACTATTAATCGGCCAATTCAAAACTGAAGTGCAACGCTGCTATACTGGTACAGAAAAGAATACCTCATAAGGTGTTCTATAGTCAAGTGATTTTCTTGGTCTATGGTTTATTAATTCAACATATTTTTGGAATTCTTCTGCCATCTTTA
>JANOXZ010000447.1:0-3422 GCA_031418695.1 Synechococcales cyanobacterium VAR_35_metabat_10 | reverse complement strand
TTCTGCTGGTCGCAGACAAGGATTAGACCGCGCCCTGAGTAATTTGAGTTTGCAGCCCGATGAAATTGCTAAAGAACAAAAAAAGGCAGTTGATCAATTAGAGAAAAACACTAAAATTTTTACTACTGGGACTTGGACGGCAGAAACAATTTGCAATATTTATGAAGGTGGCAATAAATCGATCGCTCTTTCTAGTGATTTAGGAACAGCTTGTGGCGCGGCGAGAAACTATTTTAATACCCGCAATCAACGGGTGAATAACTCCGTACCGATCGAAATTTTACAAGTAGGTGCCAAGAGCGATCGGGGTAATCAAAATAGTTGTACGGGTAGCAATGGTAATTTGATTCCGTTCTCGAATCCGCCATATACCCAGGTGCAATATGACAATGTGGTGATGCAATATTTACGAGCAACTTTCTTGGCTGGTAAGTTTCCTGAAACCACTACTCACTTTGCTCTAGATCATGGATTACCTGACGGACATTGCGATCCACGCTGTTTCAATGTAAATAAGATGTACAAATCAGTCTCGACTGTATTAGGACATCCGCAAGGCAGTAAATACGGCATCAATCCTAGTTATGGCAAGTCTTCTGGCTCTAACAATATCTGGTGGGATAGTGGCTTTTGTCATAGTTCACCCCCTCAGTAATCAATCAAAGTACACCTAGAATTCCTAATCCCCCATAAAATCAATTGTAGGGTGGGCACTACCCACCACCTTGGTTTCAAGGTCAATCAACGGGTCTAAAGTCAGCTTCACCAAATGCTGGATTTACAGAAATGAATGGAAACTTGATTGACTGAATCATTGTGGTTATTGTAGAATCCAGATTCTGCTAATACTATGCCAAAATCAAAAACCTTCGCCGAACAATATCCCAGTATCAACTACTTTGTAGAAGAAATTGGCTGCATTGAAATAGGAGACAATGAAATGATTTCATCTTTTGTGAGAGCATATGATCACGGAGGCACCGTCTATGAAGGCAAAAGTAGCTATCCTAATTTAGATGAAGCATTGCAAGATCTCGAACAGGCCATCAAATCTTACCTCGAAGAAAATCATCTTCTGAAATAGCAAAGATTCAGTAAATATCAAGAAATCATTAACAATATTGATGAAACATAAAAATTAAGGCGAGGCCGCTCACATCCCGTGCGTTGCCGATCACAAAGCTATCGAACAAATTTTATTGGATTTTAAGCATCTTCCATATCAATCCCCAGTTCTCGAAGCTTTGCCGCCAAGCGATCGGCTCGTTGCCTCTCCTGTTCAGTTCGCTGCTTCTCCTCTGCCACCTGCTCAACTGCCCGCTCCGCCCGTAAAGATTCCCGCTCCGCCCGCAAAGATTCCCGCTCTGCACGCAGCGATTCCCGCTTAGCCAACTCATCACCAGCCAACAACAAATTTCCAGCATTATCCCACCAACGCAACCACGGAAAATCTTGATTGAGATATTCCCCCTGCCAAATTCCCAACTCCACACCCATAGGTGCAATCGGATAATGTCCTCGTTGATTAGCAGCAACTCGCTGATAGCTCCCATTCACCAACTCATAAACCTCCACGGCTGCTTTATCTGCCTCATAAATCGCATAAAAAGGAATCTGAATCGCCTGCTCATAAACCCAAAACTTACCAGCCTTAGAATCACCAGTAGGTGCAGTAGCATCTCGTTCTTCGGAGCCATCGCACGAAACAAACTCAATGGCGATCGTCGGAATTACCAACTCCTTCCACATCACATAAGATCGACGATACTTACCATCTAAATCAGGAGCTACATTGGCCACATAAAACCAATCGGGCGCTTCCGCCCCTCGCTCTGGTGGATCAACTAACCGCCAATAGATACCACTGTCTTGACCTATCGCATACCGACCGTCAGAATGCAGTCTCTCCAATACTGGTATAATAGAACTAGTCAGCAGTAAGCTTTGCGGATGCTCTTGAAAATTTTTCACAAACGTACCATCCGACTCTGGCAACTGCGTATGATCGGGTAATGATAAAAGGGGTAATGATTTGGCAATCGTCATGGGAATTCTCTCCACATCTAGAGAACCGATGATTTATTATAGCTTTGGCTAACTGACTCCAGCCGGAACCTTGTTGATATCGCTGAGGATTGGGGCTTCGGGGGTGCCTTGTAAGATATTGAGATCGATTACAGCATTGCGTTTCCAGACCGCAAAGATTTTATTGCGACCATCATTCCAAGTCTCAGGATCGATTTGGTAGATTTTGTTTTTCTTGCCCTTGCCACTGGTCTTAATAGATGTCAGCTTAAGTCCGAGCAGACCCAAGAATTTACCAAAAATCACGATCGAACTATCTTGTTTAGCCGACTTGCCATCCAAGGATAAATTGAGGCCGATCGCCCGTTTAATGTGCTGACTACAGAGACAAGCCATCCGCTGTAACGCCGCCAAATCTGGATCTTGCAATGTGAACTGCCGATCGGGATTCAGCAATTCTGGAATACCCAAAGCTACTAAACCTTGAATTTTCAGAGTGTAGTTATTAATATCTGGCAAGAAAATCTGCTGCTCGGCATTGTTGTTATCAAAAGCCTGAGAGAGTTTATCGTTACTCGCAAACTGCAAATGGTAGCTCAGATAAAAATGAGTCATCAACTGGCCATAATAGCCCTGCTCATCTTTAAGTTTTAGGTCTGCTGTGACTTTCACACCATAGCGTTGCTTCAGCATGTATTTATTGACCTGCTGACGTTCAGCATCAGTCAAGAAACGCTTGCCCGATAAGAACTGATATTGATCCGATCGAATATCTGGCGCATTGGCCACCGCATTAGCCGCTTGTTGCTTAGCTTGCTGCTGAATATTCTTAGTTTGATCCTTGATCAATTGGTGTTTCTTGGTCTTCGCGCCCACCTGTTGCTGAAGCGCAAAAATTTCGCCCATCAGCTTTTTAGCCTGATCCTTATCAGTCTTAGCCGCCAAAACTAACGCTTGCCGTAGCTCTACCAGTTTTTCTTTTTCACTATCACCATCGATATTAATAATCTGATGGCCTTCCAGCAACAACCCAGCCCGAATCGACTCCCGATAAAGAGTAATCGAAGCGTTGATCCGCGCCGCAAACTTCGACCAAGCCCGTAAATGAACCGGGTCATAAATTAACGGCACATCCACATCAAAAGCTTGGCTGGGGCACATCAAGGCATAGCTTTCCTTATAGTTTTCCTGATACCAAAAAGCCAAGGTACGGTAATTGTTGCTGCCGCTGCCCAACATGCCTACGCCGCGCTTGGTACACCACAAATAGCGAGGGACATTTGCCCGCACCCGAGCGAGAGCCTGCCGCACCTCTGGGTCAGGAATCACCCCTTGAAACAAGCCATAAACCCGATCGAAGTGTTCCACATCAATACTCACCCCGGTCCCCAGGGTCG
>JANOXZ010000446.1:0-6694 GCA_031418695.1 Synechococcales cyanobacterium VAR_35_metabat_10 | reverse complement strand
TAACTGTCAGTTAGTAGCACTGTTGGGCATGGGAGGCATGGGCAAAAGCGCTTTATCGGTGTGTTTGGCAACTCAAGTCCAAAACCAGTTCGATTACGTACTGTGGCGGAGTTTACGAGAATCTCCGGCGATCGAGAGCATTTTGGCTGACAGCATTCAGTTTTTTTCTGGTCAGCAAGATATTCGCATAATGGAAACCATTGCCATGCAGATCCAGCAACTCACCCAATACTTACAAACTCGTCGTTGCCTAATGATTTTAGACAACGTTGAATCTATCTTACAAAGTGGCAGTCAAGTCGGTGCATACTGCCCAGGATATGATACCTATGGAAGTCTAATTCAGTCTTTCATTAATGCTGCACATGGTAGTTGCCTAATTGTGACCAGTCGCGAAAAACCTCATGAAGTGGCAATCGCTGAATCGAGACAGGCACCAGTCAAGTCTTTACAGTTAGCAGGAGTTAACCCTGTAATTGGTCGAGAAATCTTCCGCGCCCGAGGACGATTTTTTGGGGTACCAGATGAATGGCGCACCACGATCGATCATTATGGCGGTAATCCGCTAGCATTAAAGATTGTTGCCGCCCATATTCGCGATGTGCTGGGTGGCAACCTGGCCGATTTTCTTGATTACCTCATACAAAATAAACTGAACTTTGTGGACATTCGTGATATTTTGGATCGCAACTTTGAAAGGCTATCACCCCTAGAAAAGGATGTAGCTTTTTGGCTCGTCGTCAATCGGGAGCCTGTTTCATTAGAAACACTACAAGCTGATTTTAATGTCGATACTGAGATTGCCGAAGGGCTTTTTTCCCTAGAAGAGCGATCAGTACTAGAAACAAATAGAGATAAATCAACCCTGCAAAACGTGGTCATGGAATATATGACAGAGCGTTTTATTAAATTGATCGTCACAGAAATCATCAGCCAGCAACTAGTATTTTTTAATAGTCATGCCCTGATTAAAGCTACTGTTAAAGACTATATACGAGATAGTCAAATCAGATTGATTTTGCAACCGATTGCAGATCAATTATTGAATGAATTTGGAGGATTGTCTACATTGACTACTCATCTTCAGCAAATACTCTTCCAGATTAGATCTCAGCCATTCCAAGGTTATCAAGCCGGAAACCTGCTGAATCTGCTGTTATTAATTCAGGCAGATTTGAGCCAATATGATTTCTCTAATCTGTTCATCTGTCAAGCTTATTTACAAGAACAAATCCTCCATCGAGTGAATTTTGCCAGTGCAACATTTGATCGATCAATTTTTACGGAGACTTTTGGAAATATTCTCTGTGCCGCCTTTAGCCCTAACGGCCAAACTATTGCGACCGGCGATACCAGCGGCAATATTTGTTTATGGGATGCCACCGGTATTCAAAAGTTATTTGTGGGCTTACACGACAACTGGGTCACTGGTATTACCTTTAGTCCCGATGGTCAAGCGATTATTAGCTGTAGCGAAGACGAAACAATTAAAATCTGGAATGCCCATACCGGAGAATGCCTCAAAACTTTCACCGGACATACTGGCTGGATTATGGGAGTTGATGTGAGTGGAGATGGTCGCTTGTTAGTCAGTGCTAGCATCGACCATACGGTGAAAGTTTGGGATGCTTATAGCGGAGAATGTCTACACACTCTCATTGGACATACCGATTGGCTCTATGGCATTGCCATGAGCGTTGATGGTAAATGGGTCGCCAGCGGAGGGAATGACAGTCTACTCAGGCTATGGAATCCACAAACTGGTGAATGTGTTCATACTTTGCACGGTAATGTAGGCAGAATTCAGCAAGTTATTTTTGACCCTAGTTGTCAATACGTACTCAGTGCTGCCAGCAAACAGGTAATGATGTGGGATCTGCAAACGGGTCAATTACTGCGCTCTTTTACTTTCCCTAGTTTTATACACATGATTGAGCTAAATCAAGATGCCAGTATTTTGGCCGTCAGCTTAGTTGAGGCATTACAACTACTAGATATGCAAACGGGTCAATGTATCAAAACTCTTCAGGGACATAGCAAAAAAGTTCCCGCTCTGAGCTTTAGTCCTGATGGAGAACGCCTTGTCAGTGGTGGCTATGATCAAAAGATCAAACTATGGGATACCAACAATGGTAGATGTATCAAAACCTGGGAAGGCAAAGTAAACTGGTTACGCACAATAGTCTTTAGTCCTGATGGTCGCACTCTAGCCAGTGGGGGCATAGAACCAGAAATTAGTTTATGGGATGTTGAAACTGGTCAATGTATCAGCAACTTAGTTGGCCATACCTCTTCCATGAAAGAAGTCTCTTTTAGTCATGATGGAACAATGATTTCTAGTGCTTGCGATGATGCCGATGCGCGCATCTGGAATGTGACAACAGGTAAATGTTTACATGTTCTAAAAGGTCATTCCACCATTGTATTATCTTCTGCCTTTAGTAGTGACGATCGATTACTAGCAAGCAGCTCAGAAGACAATACCATTCGCCTCTGGGATACGATCACCGGCCAAAATCTAGCTATTTTGACTGGTCACAGTAACTGGGTACAATGTGTCACTTTTAGCCCAATTGCTCCTGTATTAGCCAGCGCCAGCTCTGATCGCACCATTTGCCTCTGGGATATTAGCCAATATCAGACAACCAGTCCCTCTAAAGTTCTCACTGGACATGTTGGGATGGTGCGCTGTGTGGTATTTAGTCCAGATGGTCAGAGACTGGCTAGTAGCAGCGATGATCGCACGGTTAAAGTATGGAACGTAGCTACAGGAGATTGCCTCCAAACTTTTACTGGACATCAAGACTGGATTTGGGAAGTAGATTTTAGTGCCGATGGTCAGTCTTTGGTGAGCGGCAGCGAAGACAATACCTTAAGAATTTGGAATATTGCTACCGGTGAATGTCGGTATATTTTAACAGGTCACACTAATTGGGTAAGAGCAGTGCGCTTTAGCCCCGATGATCGCACTATTGTTAGTGCCAGCGAAGATGAAACCATCAAAATTTGGGATGCTGCTACCGGGCAATGTCTCCGAACCTTACGACACGAACGATCCTATGAAGGTATGAACATTACCGGAATCCAAGGCTTAACTTCAGCTCAAATAGCTACATTGATGATGCTAGGCGCAATCAACGAAAACATCGATGCCTCGTAGGTATAGCCAATGAAATTGACCTGATTCGTCACAAACCATCAGCGTGCGCTGATCGGCAGCAATATCTAAACCTATCAAGCGACTATCAAAACTAAAAGAGGCTATCGACTGACCATTTTGCCAATCCCAGACCAGCAGTGTATTATCAGTCGAGATCGAAATAATATAGGCATCGTCTTTGGTCAGCCGCACCATTGTCACTCGTCCCCGGTGTCCAGCCAAAGTCCGTTCAAGTTCGCCGGTTTCTAAGCTCCAGATCTTAATAGTAGTATCCCCAGATCCAGAAATTACCCAGCGCCGATCAACAGAGACAGCTACAGTCCCCACTGATTTCAGGTGTCCGGTTAAAGTCATTAACTCTACACCATCTTGCCAATCCCAAACCCGAATAGTGAGATCAGCAGCAGTTGAAATCACCAATTTTCCATCAGCAGAAACGGCGATCGCCAACACACTATCCTCGTGGCCAAGCAAGGTTTGCAACATTTCACCACTAGCAACATCCCACACTTTGACAGTGCGATCACCGGCACCAGAAACAAATTGTTGGCCATTGGGCATCATTGCCACACATAGAACTGGGTAACTATGACCATTGCAAGTTAAAAGCTCGGCACCAGTAGTTTGATGCCACAATCGCACCTGATGATCGCTGCCACCGGAAACAATTAGGTGCTGTTCAGAGGCCAGAGAGATCGCCAAAACAGACCCAGTATGTCCCGCTAAAGTACTAAGAATAGCAGTGGAAGACAAGTCTCTAATCTGCAATTCACCATCTTGAACCGCTGTCACTAAATAGTTGTTATCTATAGTGATCGCCACAGTTAGACCTAGGTGCTGTTGGTTCAAAGAGCGGGTTGCGACATTTCGATGTAAATCCCAAACCTTAAGCACCCGATCACCCGAAGCTGAAAGAACCCACTGTCCATCAGCAGAAATTGCTACTCCTTCGACTGTTGCGGTGTGTCCCAGTAAAGTAAGCATTTCTTGACTAGCACCAATATCCCAAATCTTCAAAGTTTTATCGGTTGCCCCCGAGATTCCTCGTTTACCATCTGCCGAGATTGCTACCGATCGCACCCCACCACTATGCCCATTAAATGTTTGCACCACAGATTGTCGTTGAAAATCCCAAATTTTCACTGTGCGATCTACCGATCCTGAAATCCCCCACAGTCCGTCAGGAGTTATTCCTACACAGCGCACTGCACCACTGTGTTCAGCCCAACTCCCCACCTCAATTTGTGTTTCCAGATCCCAACATTTGACCAGACTATCAGCACCCCCAGAAATCGCCCACCGACCATCAGCAGAAACTGCGATCAATAAAACGCTGCTATCATGACCAATCAGAGTAAATTTTGCTTCTTTGGTCTCCAAATCCCAGCCTTTAATTGTGCCATCTCCAGCAGCAGAAACAGCTATTTTTCCATCAGCAGTCAGGGCTAAAGCAGTAACCCAGTCACTATGTCCCAGTAGTGTAAATTCGGCTGTTCCAGTCTGTAAGTCCCAGATTTTTATGTCACCACTACCATCACCAGAAATACCTTTATACCCAGCAGCATCGATCGCCACAGCAAAGACCTCACTATTATGCCCAGCCAAAGAAGCTAAAATCAACCCAGTGCTTAAATCCCAAACCCTTACAGTGTAATCTTCCGAACCCGAAATCCCTACTCGGCCATCAGTACTGATCGCCACTGACCAAATAGTATCTTCATGGCCAGTCAACGTGCGGAGTAAACTCCCACCGGGCTGAATTAAACTCGCAAACTGTGGTTGTAACCAAGGATTTTCTTGAGTGCTAATAGCATCCTGTAAAAAAGTTTGTACTGCCGGGGATTCTAACGATAGCAACCGCCCCAAAAGTTGGCCAACTAATTGGGTTTGATCGGTTTCTAAAATATGTGAAGCTAGCTGAAGACTACCCTGAATAGACCGCAGATTATCGGCTTGAGGGATAACTTGCAAGATCTGAGAATTCAGAGCTTTAGTGTAGTCATCAATCAACTCTGCTACATCATAGTAATTGATTTTGGCTTGGACAAAATCAAAGTCAGTCAGTAATCGATACAGATCTTCCCAACGACTATTTTCAATCCAAGAGTTAACTGTTTTTGTCAACAAACAGCGCCGCTTATCTGGCAACATCTGCGCTAAATTTTCAGCCAGCTTACCCATACAACCCAGTCCATAAATCGTCAGATATTTGACGCTTCACTTGGTTTAACAAGTCACCGGCAGCCTGCACAATATCTTTACGGTACAAGAAATCCGAGAAGCTAGCATGGTAGATGCTATAACAAGTCTGACCTTCGATCGACTCTTCCCGCAAAAACTCTCGCCAGCGATCGAGCACCTCTTGAACAGTCAAAGTATCTTCTTGAGCAAACTCAGCAATCAACGACCGCGAGATTGGCTCTTTTAACTCTGCCAATACATAGACAATTTTCACCTTATAACGAGGACGAGATGTCTCTGTCATGCCCATGCGTCGCCAATGGTCTTCGTAATAAGACTCTAAACCTTGAGGTAAACCAGCAAGGCTAGTATCTTGGTAGGTACCTCGATCTAGCTCACTCAAAACGTAACGTAAATACATAAAATTGTTTTCGCTACGCTGTGCTAGTTCGGTAATGAAATCTTCTACCGTATGCTGCTGTTGAGCGATCCAATCCTGAATCACTAGGGAGTTTTCGATACGCTGCTGCAAAAAAGCCTGAACGTCTTGACGACTTTCGTTCACATACTGCATCAACGGAAAACGCTGGAACGGTGAGCTAGTGATCAGGGCAATCGGGATAGATCGCTGGGTCAGCACAAAGTAAACCTTCGCTGGCAAGGTTGCAGGCAAATACAACAGGTTGCCTCCGGAATGATCACTGGCATCAACTTCATCTAAGGCATCGATCGCGATTACTAACTGCTGTTTTGGCTTCAGAAGTACGCTCACTTCTTCTAGTAGTTTAGCCAAAAATTTTCCATCCCGACTGACATCTGGCGGGAGGCTGGCATAGGGCAATTTATAAATATCAATGAGCTGCTGACAAACATTTTCCAAAAATTGATCGGCACGATTAATTCCTTGGGAACGAATATTAAAATGGGCTACACACTGCTGTCTGCGCACATATTCAGCCAACAGGGCGGTTTTACCTACGCCGGGATCAGCTTCAATAATAAAGTAGCCGTTAGGTTGAGAAGCAAGAAATTCATCGATCGAGGTAAACACAAACTCCCGTCCAACAAATCCAACCGTTTTTTCGTTAATCAGGGTACGTAATGCCCTTGCCTCAGGCGAAAATCCACTATTAACTCCTTGACTGCGCAGATGCCAATCTTGGCGAAATTTTTCTTTGAGTTGATCTAATTCAACTGCTTTTAATTCGGCACCAGCTTGATGTAGCAAGCGAGCCATGCTATCTAATGCCCGAAAAGTAAAATCATCATCAAAGGCAGCAAAATTGCAGTGTTTAGCATGGTTTCGCACTCCCTGTAATTCACTAACCAAAGTTCCTACTGGAGCAGTAGATC
>JANOXZ010000445.1:0-2129 GCA_031418695.1 Synechococcales cyanobacterium VAR_35_metabat_10 | reverse complement strand
TTGTATCCTTCTTTTTCTAAGCGCTTCACAAAACGCTGGGCAGCATCAGGATAGTAGCCGGTATCTTGCACCTTTACCCGCAAATGACTAGGCTCGATCGGAGTATTGTCTACTTCTCCATGATCAAAGTACTGTGCCATCATATTTTTGATGCCGTTTTCGCTGGCTAACCAATAGCTAGTGCCATGTTTTCCGTCGCCGTTATAGTCTCCGGGCAGCATCAGCGTTTGCACTTTGCCCTTGCCGTGACTAGAAGCAAAGCCCCCAAGAGCAATGATTTCTTCTACGGTTAAGTTGGTATCTACGTGGCTTTTAACGATCGACATCAAGCCGGGTATTTTGGCTACGGTGATGGGATTCACCCACTGTTCAATCATCGATCGCAGTACCGTTTGCTGACGCTGCATCCTGCCGACATCACCATTGGCATCTTTGCGGAAGCGCATTAGGCCCAATAGCTTATTGCCATTCAGACGCTGCTTCCCAGCTTTGAGATTGACATAAAAATGCTGAGAATCATCTTGATACTTAATATCTTTAGGTACCACTACCTCCAAGCCACCCATCTCATCGATCAGCTTTTCAACCCCAAAGTTGTTCATCCGAATATATCGATCGATCTCCACCCCTTGCAGAGTGTTACTGACTACCTTAGCCGCCTGAGCTACCCCGCCCTCTTGATCGATCGCATTAATTTTCATGCTGCGACCATTAAATTCTACCTTGGTATCGCGTTGGATACCCAGCACTACCATCCGCTTGCTAGTAGGGTCAAATCGAATCAGCATCATGGTGTCTGACAAACCCTGCAAGGAATCAGATTCGGCATCATAGCCCGCTTTACGGCGTTCATTTCCTTCGCCCTTACGGATATCTGAGAGATTAGTTTTAATCCCCAACAGCAAAATATTTACTGGCTTAGTAACTTCTGGCACTTGCAGCGTGCCTCGGGCAAAAGAGTTACCCCGGCGAAACACGCTGGCTTCAGCAGCGCTCAGCAAACGTTGTTGGAGTGGAGTACTAGAAAGAGACGCTGCGACCATTGCACCGCCTACAGCGGACAACAAACCCACACCCGCCAAACCCAACCATAACCAAGATAAAGGCCGATGTTTTCGGGTGGGTTTGCGACGTAATTTCTCGGCGGCAAAAGTGCTGGGTAGTCGTTTGATGCTATCTGTTTTTCTGGCTTCCACTAAATATCCTCATGGATCATGAAATATAGATGGGACAATGGGTCGGAGGTAAAGATGCGTTCCAAAAATACCTCAGGTGTTACTAAAACTTATTATGCCCGAAAACCACAAAAACTAATCTGGATACCAGAACATGCCCTTGATACCTTCTGGGTCTTCCACAAAACCCATACCGTCGTAGAATCCTACCACATGTGAGTCGGCAAATAGCGTAATATTGCTGATGTCTTCGCTGCGAATCTTTTTAATTAAGTATTTCATTAGCGCTTTGCCCATTTTTTTACCCTGAAAATCGGGATGTACCACCACATCCCAAATTGTGGCATTAAAGGCTCCATCGGAAGTTGCGCGGGCAAAGCCAATCATCCGGCGGGTTTTGCCCCGCATCTCCCACATCGAAACTACCAAAAAACTATTTTGCAGCGCTTTGCGCAGCTTGCGCAGCGGGCGACGTGCCCAGCCGACGGTGTCACAAAGCTCCTCTAGTTCATAGAGGTCTAAATTGCGATCGAGGCTAAGGACGATCGGGTTATTGCCCGGTGGGTCGAAGCCCACTGTCTGAATCGACACCATAGCGCTATTTGATGGAGGCGCTGCACTATTACTCTCGGCGACACTAAACAGACTTTTCCAGAAAACCATGGAGTACTAACAAACCAAAAAGAGTGATAATGACTGAAGCCAAAACTCTGCTACGGCTGAGTTTCACAAAACTTCTTGCAGAATCATAACATTTTCCACCTGTGGAAACAGGTGATTTTCATGGCTAAGCAGAACTACTTTTCGACAATTTATGGCCATCAGGCGGCGATCGAAATCCTCACCCAAGCAGTGGAGCTACAGCGCATTGCCCCAGCTTACTTATTTTTGGGGCCAGGGGGCATTGGCAAAGCCCTGGTTGCCCGTTGCTGGGTAGAAATGCAGCTCTGTGCC
>JANOXZ010000444.1:0-2570 GCA_031418695.1 Synechococcales cyanobacterium VAR_35_metabat_10 | reverse complement strand
ACTAATAGGCTAATAGGTACAGAGCGCAAGCTCCAGATTGTGACCATTAGAGAAGTGGGAGTTGCCATATTTGTGAGGAGCATCGATCTAGATAATAAGCTTAATTAAGAGAGTTGAATTTTAAACTAAATCGAGTAATTTAGAATTGGAGTTAGCGACTGAGATGATGTTGATCGATAGCTACACTTATGTACAACAATGCTAGTAATAACTAACAGTGCCTTTAATTACAATATATCAGTACAATTAAATATTCAGCACCTATTTTCTATCATAACAAACTCCTCAGAAATAGAATCCGCCAAACTACTGACACCATCATTTATGACTGATATTCAGTTTGAACCGGAAAAGTTTTGCTATAGTTAAGATAGAGAAGAATGCAACCTCCTAGAGCATAGAAATATAGCGGTAGGCGCATCTTAAAATTCCGAAATAGAAGGTATTGCCAACCAAATTGCCAATGGCGAGGGAGGCTCAATCTCACCAGTGGCAGAGTTCAATCTCTGCCGCCCATTCGGATCGATCTCACTCCCTGCAAGCAAAGTGCCCTAATTTCTATGAATATCTATTCGCGTCTAATTTTTCCTACTTTAATCGATCGAGTGATGTCGGGTGAGGATTTCGCGATCTATCGGCGTGAAATCCTCGCAGATGCAGTAGGAAAAGTATTGGAAATTGGCTTTGGTACTGGTTTAAATCTCGATTACTATCCGATCAATCAAGTGCAAAAAGTCACCACTGTCGATATTAATCCCGGCATGAATAAACTTGCTCAAAAACAAATATCTGCTAGTCAAATTAGCGTAGAATATCAAGTCCTAAATGGTGAAAAATTACCGATGGCAGATGATACTTTCGATACGGTAGTAAGTACCTGGACGCTGTGCAGCATCAAAAATGTAGAACAAGCGATCGCGGAAATTTATCGAGTCTTAAAACCTGGCGGTAAATTTATATTTATCGAGCATGGTTTGAGCAACGAACCAAACATCCAAACTTGGCAACATCGACTGACTCCAATTCAGAAAGTTATCGGTGATGGTTGTCATCTTGATCGAGAAATTAAGAAATTAATTGCCAAACAGTTTAGCAATTTAGATGTCAAAGAATTTTACGCACCTAACCAACCTAAAATTGGTGGATACTTTTATCAAGGAATCGCGACTAAATCTCAGTAGGAAGATCGCAGCAAGAATTTAAACCCAGTTCTTTGGTAAAGTAAGATAGAGAAGACTGCAAGGGCATAGGAACGCAAAATAATGGCGGGTAAACTTTTACTGGTAGATGACGAGCCGGGATTGCGGGAAGCAGTCCAAGCTTATCTCGAAGATAGCGGGTATATCGTCCAAGTGGCCGCTAGTGCCAAGGATGCCTGGGAACTGTTGCAGCAGCAGTTACCTGACTTAGTGATTTCTGATGTGATGATGCCCCAGGTAGATGGCTATCAGTTTCTCAAGCAGATGCGGGAAGACGACAGGTTTAAGGCGACACCCGTAATTTTCTTGACAGCACGGGGGATGAAAGCGGATCGGATTTCTGGCTATCAAGCGGGGTGCGATGCCTATTTATCTAAACCATTCGATCCTGAAGAGCTAATTGCGATCGTCCAAAACCTCCTGGAGCGGCGAACTGTAGCGGTTGCCGCATCCCAAAATCCTGAAATGGAAGGCATTGCCAAACAAATTGCCGCCGAATTGCGGGGAATGCTCAATCCCACTAGTGGCATCGTCAAAACTCCGCCGCCCATTCGGATCGATCTCACTCCTCGCGAGCAAAGTGTGCTAGATTTAGTCGCTGCTGGCTTAATGAATAAGGAAATTGCCAAACAACTCGATACTAGCGTGCGAAATGTCGAAAAGTATGTCAGTCGTCTCTTTGGTAAAACAGGCACAAACAGTCGCACTGAATTAGTGCGCTATGCACTGGAACATGGATTGACTAATTAGTAACTGAATAATTTACTAGCCCCAGTTCTCCTCTTCATCTAATTGTGATTCAATTGGAGTCACGTCAATTGGGTTATTTTGAGCTAACGTTTCAGTCGTTGTTGCTGGTGGTTGATGTTTCTCTACAGGTAGAGATTTCGTACTGGCGGTTGGTGTGGAGGAGATCGGTGGTTTGGCTGTCTCTTCTGGGGGTTGAGATGTGACTGGTGGGGCTTCGGGTGGTTTAACTGTCTCTTCTGGGGGTTGAGATGTGACTGGTTGAGATTGGGGTGATTTGGCTGGAGACGTTTTGACTTCTAGTTTAATCCAGGCTTCATCTTCTTCTTCAACAGAGGGATCGGGAACTACTGTTGGTGGAGCTGGTTGTGCCTGGATCGGTATATTTATCTCGACGGTTCTGGATCGATTTTGACGCGAAGTCTCTCCGCTAACGACTGTTGGCGTGTGTGCGGAATGAGCAGTTGTTGGGGGAGGAGTGATTGGCTTGGCTGGCGGTGCTGTGTTAATCGCAGGTTGAACTGTGGTAGGATTCGATTTACCAGGGGCGACGTTACGCGAACGCTTTAACCCGAGTTTTGTCTGAAGTTGAGATGCAAGTCTGTCAGCGTCGGCTCCCGCGCG